>NZ_DBHIXN010000154.1:0-1031 GCF_057270615.1 Leptotrichia sp. | reverse complement strand
ATTGATAAACAAGACTTTTGGATGTGTTCGTTTTGTTTACAATACGATTTTGTATGCTGCGAATAAATTTTATGAAGAAACTGGAAAAAATAAAATAATTACACCTGCCAGTTTGAAAAGTGAAAATCAATTTTTAAAAGAAGTAGATAGTCTGGCACTTTCAAATGCTCAATTGAATGTAAAGCGATCGTTTACGAATTTCTTTCAGAAGAGAGCGAAGTTTCCGAGGTTCAAATCTAAAAAGAATAATATTAAAAGTTACACGACAAATTGTGTGAATAATTCGATACGAATTGAGGAAAACAAATATTTAGTTTTGCCAAAATTAAAAAGAGTAAAATTGAAATATCATAGAGAAATACCAAAGAATTATAGAATAAAGTCGGTAACATTGATAAACAGCAATGGAAATTATTATGTTTCTATTTTGACGGAATTTGAAAAAGAAATTCAAAAAATGCCAAGTAATGATAAAGTAATTGGGCTTGATTTTTCAATGTCTGAATTATTTGTCAGTTCTGAAAACCAAAGAGCTGATTATCCAAGATATTTTAGGATGTTGGAGAAAAAATTGAAAAAATTACAGAAATCATTGTCAAGAAAAGTAAAATTTTCTAAAAATTGGTATAGACAAAAAGAGAAAATATCAAAATTACATGAGTATATAAAGAATTGTCGAAGAGATTTTCTACATAAATTATCGAAAAAATTGTCTGAAGATTATAATGCTGTGATTGTTGAGGACTTGAATATGAAAGGAATGAGCCAGGCATTAAATTTTGGGAAAAGTGTAGGAGATAATGGATGGGGAATGTTTTTGAAGATGCTTGAGTATAAACTGATGTTTTTAGGAAAACAATTTTTGAAGATAAATAAATGGTTTCCATCATCGAAAACTTGTAGTAAATGTGGAAATGTTAAAGAGAAACTGAAATTATCAGAAAGAAGTTATAAATGTGAGTGCTGTGGAATTGAGATTGATAGAGATTACAATGCGGCATTGAATATAAAAAACATTGGAAAAGCGATGT
>NZ_DBHIXN010000153.1:0-1039 GCF_057270615.1 Leptotrichia sp. | reverse complement strand
GTAATTTCATGAAATATAATTTAGCATTCAAATACAGAATTTATCCAAATAAAGAGCAGGAATTATTGATAAATAAGACTTTGGGATGTGTTCGTTTTGTTTACAATACAATTTTGTATACAGCGAATAAAATTTATGAAGAAACTGGGAAAAATAAAATAATTACACCTGCTAGTTTGAAAAGTGAAAACCAATTTTTGAAAGAAGTAGACAGTTTGGCACTTTCAAATGCTCAATTAAATGTAAGACGATCGTTTATGAATTTTTTTCAGAAAAGAGCGAAGTTTCCAAAGTTCAAATCTAAAAAGAATAGTATTAAAAGTTACACGACAAATTGTGTGAATAATTCAATAAGAATTGAGGAAAACAAATATTTGGTTTTGCCAAAATTGAAAAGAATAAAATTAAAATATCATAGAGAAATACCGAAGGATTACAAGATAAAGTCGGTAACATTGACAAACAGTAATGGAAATTACTACGTTTCTGTTTTGACGGAATTTGAAAAAGAAATTCAAAAAATTCCAAGTAATGATAAAGTGATTGGACTTGATTTTTCAATGTCTGAATTATTTGTCAGTTCTGAAAACCAAAGGGCTGATTATCCAAGATATTTTAGGATGTTGGAAGAAAAATTGAAAAAATTACAGAAATCATTGTCAAGAAAAGTTAAATTTTCTAAAAATTGGTATAAGCAAAAAGTGAAAATATCAAAATTGCATGAGTATATTAAAAATTGTCGAAGAGATTTTTTGCATAAATTATCGAAAAAATTGTCTGAAACGTATAATGCTGTGATTGTTGAGGATTTGAATATGAAAGGGATAAGTCAGGCATTAAATTTTGGTAAAAGTGTAGGAGACAATGGGTGGGGAATGTTTTTGAGGATGCTTGAGTATAAACTAATATTTTTAGGAAAGCAATTTTTAAAAATAGATAAGTGGTTTCCGTCATCGAAAACTTGCAGTAAATGTGGAAATATTAAAGAGGAATTGAAATTATCAGAAAGAAGTTATAAATGTGAGTGCTGTGGAATTGA
>NZ_DBHIXN010000152.1:0-1062 GCF_057270615.1 Leptotrichia sp. | reverse complement strand
AATTATTTCATTTTTCAAGTTACAAATCTTTAAAATTTTCGAAAAATCTGAAGAAGCTATGCTATCTTCCACAATTTTAGTTATATTTTCTAATGTTACAGTTATATCAAATTTTTCTGATAAATTTTCTAAAAATGTCCGTGCTTCATCCTCGGTTGGTTCTCTTGTTTCTATCAAATTCCCTTCCATAAATTCATCAAGTTTCTTTTTCAAAGCGATACTTATTATTTTATCTTTATTTGTTATACACAAACTAATAACAGTGTCTCGAAATTTTTTAATTTTTTGTTTTTTATCCTCCTCATCATCAGATAGAACATAATTCACCATTTCTTCATCTACCAAAAGCATCTCTATCTCATTAAAAGGGAGCACAAAAATATTTTTCTTTTTATAGCTTTCAATTCTTGCCTCATCCATCCAGTCATAATCAATAATGCCGTATGCTTTATTACCATATGTTTCCTCTAGTTTATTGTAAGCTTTTGTGTATTGAATAACTTGTTTATGCCCTTGAACTGGTTTGACAAAACAAAATTTACTGAATAATTTGGAATATATTTGATAGTCCAGACTATTTTTAGTTCCTTCGCAAAACAAAATTGGCTTTTTTGCACCAGATACTTCAGTTAATAATGGTAATGGTATTTCTTGTGATTCTTCCAACACCTGATAATCCAAATCATAAGGTGCTTCAAAATTCTTACACCATATATAGGTTGCATTTGTTCTAGATTGAACAAAGTCCATGTTATGTGAAGCAAAAATAAATTGACAATCAGGTCGCTCTGATATGAGCAAATCCCATAATTCATTATAGACAGCAGCATTAAGGAATGTTTCTGGTTCATCAACGATAATATAACTATTTTCTGGAGCTAGAAGGACATTACCAATATAAAACAATATGCAACGTTCTCCATCACTAAGTCCATTTATACTATATTTAGACCCATTTTTTTCAACTTTAACAACTGTATTTTTAGTATCAATATCAAATTTTATTTCTGGTTTAATTTTATTCCATATTTTTTCTAATTTTTGCCACAAAGATAATGACGA
>NZ_DBHIXN010000151.1:0-1069 GCF_057270615.1 Leptotrichia sp. | reverse complement strand
TCAAAATCAAAAGGAGGTGTAATTTTATGAAATATAATTTAGCATTCAAATACAGGATTTATCCAAATAAGGAGCAGGAATTATTGATAAATAAGACTTTTGGATGTGTTCGTTTTGTTTACAATACGATTTTGTATGCTGCGAATAAATTTTATGAAGAAACTGGAAAAAATAAAATAATTACACCTGCCAGTTTGAAGAGTGAAAATAAATTTCTAAAAGAAGTAGACAGTTTGGCACTTTCAAATGCTCAATTGAATGTAAAACGATCGTTTACGAATTTCTTTCAGAAGAGAGCGAAGTTTCCGAGGTTCAAATCTAAAAAGACTAGTGTTAAAAGTTATACGACAAATTGTGTGAATAATTCGATACGAATAGAGGAAAACAAATATTTGGTTTTGCCAAAATTGAAAAGAGTAAAATTGAAATATCATAGAGAAATACCGAAGGATTATAGAATAAAGTCGGTAACATTGACAAACAGTAATGGAAATTACTATGTTTCTGTTTTGACAGAATTTGAAAAAGAAATTCAAAAAAATCCAAGTAATGATAAAGTGATTGGACTTGATTTTTCAATGTCTGAATTATTTGTCAGTTCTGAAAACCAAAGAGCTGATTATCCAAAATATTTTAGGATGTTGGAAGAAGAATTGAAAAAATTACAGAAATCATTATCGAGAAAAGTGAAATTTTCTAAAAATTGGTATAAGCAAAAAGCGAAAATATCAAAATTGCATGAGTATATCAAAAATTGCCGAAGAGATTTTTTGCATAAATTATCGAAAAAATTGTCTGAAGATTATAATGCTGTGGTTGTTGAGAATTTGAATATGAAAGGGATGAGCCAGGCATTAAATTTTGGCAAAAGTGTAGGAGATAATGGGTGGGGAATGTTTTTGAGAATGCTTGAGTATAAACTGATATTTTTAGGAAAGCAATTTTTGAAGATAGATAAGTGGTTTCCATCGTTGAAAACTTGTAGTAAATGTGGAAATGTTAAAGAGAAACTGGAATTATCAGAAAGAAGTTATAAATGTGAGTGCTGTGGAATTGAAATTGATAGAGA
>NZ_DBHIXN010000150.1:0-1091 GCF_057270615.1 Leptotrichia sp. | reverse complement strand
TTTCCACACCTCTTGCCTTTTGTGAATCCATAATAACATCTGACTGTTTTTTCATTTCAGGAATCATTTGAAGCGATAAGAGAAGTATAAACGCAGCTTTTGAATTAAGTCCTTTTTTTTCTAGAGCTACCGTAAATTCTTTAGCTTTTGATACCAGTGTCAGCATCGTTACAGTAGAAACTAAAGCTGAAATTTTAGAAGTTAGCTTTGCCGCTGTTATTATTCCAGCTTTATATACTGTAATAAAACCAAATTTTGCCATAATCTCATTAGAAGGTATCATAAGTCCCTGTACAGCAAATATAATTAAAGTTAAAAAAAACAAGCTAAAAAATACTCTTTTTAGATAAATTCCTAATTTTCCATAAAAATAGACAATAATTCCACAAATTAATATCAATAAATATCCATAAATATAATTTGGCAAAATAAATGCTGAAATTAATAAAGATACTGCCAAATAAAATTTTGTAAGAGGATATAAATTTTTCAAAAAATTTTTAATCATAATTTTTTATTCTCCATTTTTTTTATAAATATAATTTCCACCATACTTAAATTTTATTAAATATCTATCTGACATACTTTTTATAATTAACATAGAAATTATTGTAGTTACAATTTTATCAGTAGCTTCTGTCAACATAGTAGCTATCCCAACTGCCTGTCCTAAACTAAATCCTAAACTTTTGAATAAAACTACTACTGTAGATGAAGCATTTCCTGTAAATCCACCATAAACTTTAATAATTATAGGAATAGATACAAGTATTGATGTTAAAGCTAATGCCAAACTTACTATGATTGTCTTAGTTATTAAATTTTTAGTTTTTATTTTTCCTACTAATCCTACAACCAGAGCGTTACATATTCCTACTGGTATAAAAGCAAAATATTCAGGAGAAAAACTTCCAGTAATAAGACTTGTAATAACTGCTGTTGCTATTCCAACCCAAGGCCCTGCAATAAGGCTAATAAATACCGATCCAATCGAATCTAAAAATATTGGAATTTGCAATAATTTAACAATTCCAAAACCCGCAAAATTAATAGCTACCGCTACTGGTATCAACAAACTTGACATTAAAGAA
>NZ_DBHIXN010000149.1:0-1113 GCF_057270615.1 Leptotrichia sp. | reverse complement strand
AATTCAGTTTTAAAAGTTCTTTGTAAACCAAATTTTTTAACCAATTGACTTCCAATGATTATCGCTATCAAAAATTATAATTTTGGCTTATTTTTAGAGTACAAAATACAATTATAAGGACTATCCAATTCAATTGATTTACTATAATAGTAGCCACAGTAATTAAGTAAATTATCCAAATCATCAAGATAAAACGATTTTCCATTTCCTGTCATTGAAAATTGAATATTATATATATGTTGCATGATATCCTCTGAGTTTTCATCAATTATGAATTCATTTATTAATAATCGTCCTCCACTATCAAGATACTTATCAACCATATTTAATAATTTAATAATTTGTTCTTTATTATAACCGTGTAATATATTACTTAGAACTACAATATCGAATTCTCCAATATCTTTGTTGTAAAAAAATATATCCTGAGGGAGCAACTGTAGTCTGCCATCTTCAATAAGTTTTATATTATTATTGGTTGCATTTGCTATTGGTGAAGGATTATCGATTCCAACTCCTACCCAGTTTGGATGATCTTCTAATAGTGTAGAAAGTAACTTGGCAGAGCCACATCCAATATCTAAAACCCTAATATTGTTGTTAGGAAAATAGTTAGAAATAGTTTCAGAAGTATTAGAAGCTAGTGAATTTAAATAAGGCAAAATGTTTTTCCAGTGATTATTATCTTCAAAAGCAAAAAGATTTTCCTTTGAAGATTCATCTTTAGCAAACAACTCTAGATTATTCCAAAGATTATTATTAAGATATTCATGAGTTTTCCAAATGTTACCAATATACTTACTTTCAGTTGAAACAATAAAATCAAAGTAGTCACTGTTTATATGATACCTATTGTTTTCAAATGTCAAAATATTTTTGTTTATTAGTACAAAGAACATAGACTTCATAATAGAAGGGTTATAGTTGTATGCATGTACTAATTTTTCTATGGTGTTGTTACCATCATTTATCTTATCAAATATTTTTAATTTAAAACATGTATTTAATATTCTTGCTTCCGCAAATCCCCATGAGTCGTTAATAATTTTATTCATGCTATCTTTTTTCATCTAGATAAAACTCCTTTGTTCAAATAATCATAAATCCTTAGAT
>NZ_DBHIXN010000148.1:0-1136 GCF_057270615.1 Leptotrichia sp. | reverse complement strand
GAGTCAAACGGATTTTAACTGCCATTTTTAAAGTCTCTTTTCTTATTTTTTATTTGAGTGAAATAGCTGAGCTATTTAGCACATGTTCTATTATAGCAGATTTCTGGCAGGTGTCAAGAAAAAAACTTGACAGACTATAAAATTTTTAAACCATTTAGAAATTTACTATAATTTTACAGAAAAATCAGAAAGAGAATGTCATGAAAACTATTTTAGAAACGTTTTATAAAGACCACCGAGTCAAACCTTATATCTCACCTGAACGTGATTTGGATACCTGGCTCCTAAATCCAAAGCCTGTTCCCAAGAGAAATATCAAGGATTTTAAGAATGATATCTACTAATTAATTTATAAAATATGAATGAATAGATTCTAAATAGGGAAATAGTTTAGGTCTGTAAAAGATTAAATAATTTCTATTTTAGCTGTTAGAAACGTTGGTACATCAATGTTTTTAGAATGCTACATAATAAAAGGTAGAGTGAATGGTAGAGTAGTTATTGCGTTAGTTCATCAATCTTATCGATATAAAGATTAACAGATTCTAACTTTCTTTGCGGTGCTAACTCGGCGTATGTGTCCATTGTTGTTGAAATTGATTTATCTTTTTTGATTTTTTAATGACCTTTTTGCCATTATGGATAATTTTTTCAGTTTCATCAGAAATCAAAAATTTTTTTCTTTGAATATTGAAATTTGCGAATGTCTTGGAAAGTCTAAGACAGCTAGATTGTATAGAAATTAAGTCATCATCCGACAAAGAATTCATTCTTTTATTTACAGTTTCTAAATCTCTAAATATAATAGAGCTGAAGCAGTGGTAAAACAGATTTTCAACAAACTTGGCAATATCTCTAAAAATAATTTCTTTATAGTCCAAGTCGGTTTAAGTATTCAAATAAAGCAATATTGAAGCGGTAACTTGTCGCTTTTACTTTTCAACTTGGCTAACTTGACCTGCATTACCTAGGTAGCTTTGCTTTAAATTATATTTTTCTCTTAAAGATTTGATACGAGTATGTATTTCTTGTGAGTAATTTTCATCAAAAAATTTCATATATAATCCCCTATAATCATGGAAAAGTAGTAAAAATAGTTGTTATCCTAGTTGATTAAAAAAATCTCTGATTTCCTC
>NZ_DBHIXN010000147.1:0-1179 GCF_057270615.1 Leptotrichia sp. | reverse complement strand
GAGAGAGAATATTGACTTAGAAGAATATTTTATGTCACATTTTCTAAATGAAATTTAAGAATTATGAGGTAGATTAGGAATGAAACAATTGACAAAGTACCATAAGAAGTCTTTTTATACTTTCATGATTTTTAATATATTAGTTCCTTTAACTAATATTGCTTTTGCTTATTCTATTAAAATTATAATTGATAGTGGAATGTCCCAAAATAGGGAAGATCTAACCCAAGCGATACTAATAGGTGCTATCGTAATATTTATCTATGCCAGTCTTAATTTTATATCCCTTCGATTAAGAAATAAACTTGTTAGGCAGATTATGTCAAGATACAAAAATAAGGTGTTTAAATCTATTTTAGATAGGGATTATAGAGAATTTTCTAAGGAAAAATCAGGGAAATTTATTTCAATATTAACTGAGAACATGAAGAAAATTGAGCAGGATTATTTACACCAGTATTTTAATATTTCAAAAAATATTTCCTTAATGATTTTCTCACTAGTAGCCATGTTTATAGGTAATTGGTTTTTGACCTTATTAGTTATCATTGCTAGCATTATTCCTATGATGATTTCAGGATTTATTGGACAAAAATCAGCCTCTCTACAAAATAGTTCTATGATAGCCGATCAGAAATATTTAGCTAAGGTTAAAGATATTTTAGCAGGGTTTCTCGTTATAAAAAGTTTTAATGTGAAAGAGGCTATCCGTCAAGATTACAAAAACGAAAGCGAAAAATTGGATGAGATATATTTCATCAAAGGGAAATTTGATGTTTTATCTAATGTTATTTCTCAACTTTCAGGGATGATTGTTTTTTTAGTAGCCTTTGGTGGAGGAATGTATCTGGTCTTCGGTGGGCATACCACAATTGGGAGTGTTACAGCTATTGTTCAACTAGTCAATTTTGTAGTAATGCCACTAAATGAAATTGGTATGGGAATGAGTAAATTCCGCGAAGGTCAGGCTACACTGAATTCATTTGAGGTAAAAGATGTAATCGAACTTCAAACTGGTAAAAGGAAAGAATATTTTGATGATGTCATTTCTTTTTCAAATGTAGATTTTTCCTACCCTAATGCTGAGGAAAAGATTTTTAATAATTTATCTTTACAGATCAAAAAGGGGGAAAAAATTGCAATAGTAGGTATGTCAGGTAGTGGAAAATCAACTTTACT
>NZ_DBHIXN010000146.1:0-1244 GCF_057270615.1 Leptotrichia sp. | reverse complement strand
ATGTGAAATCTCCTTGAACAAAACATCGCTTAACTTAATTATATGGTATAATTTAATTACATTTTATCACATAGGAAAGTTTATTTTGCAGTTGTCCCATATTTGCTAAAGGAGGTGTACTATGTTAAAGAAATTCGGAGAGACATATAAGGTATTTAGAGAATCAAGAAAAATTTCTCTTAGAGATATAGAAAACAAAGGGATATCACGTTCACAGTTATCTCGATTTGAAAAAGGAGAGACAGATCTGACTATTACAAAATTTCTGATAGCACTTGAACAAATAAATGTCCCTATTGAAGAATTCATGTATGCAACTAATGATTTTAAAAGAGATCGTTTCTACCAAACAATAGATGAAGTTAAACAATGTTTCCTTAATCGAAATGTGGCAAAATTACATAAATTATTGATTAAACGTATAGAAAATAATAATTCATCTCTTTTTTCTGAGATGGAAATAGTTTTTTTAAAAATCAAACTTCAAGAATTATCAAAAGAAGACTGTTTCAATGACACGGATATAAAAAGAATAACTGATTATTTGTTCGGTGTGGATTATTGGGGTGTGTTTGAAATTTTGTTATTTGGAAATATCATGTA
Source organism: Leptotrichia sp. (assembly GCF_057270615.1). Classification (NCBI taxonomy): domain Bacteria; kingdom Fusobacteriati; phylum Fusobacteriota; class Fusobacteriia; order Fusobacteriales; family Leptotrichiaceae; genus Leptotrichia; species Leptotrichia sp. The sequence goes on along the minus strand of NZ_DBHIXN010000146.1, from coordinate 641 downwards.
TATTTTTAATCATGCTACTTTTCTACTATTATCAAAAGAGATGTTGCATAGAACAGAGTTTTATCACGATATACCAAGCTATAGAAGAGTGATTGCTAGTATGGTTCTAAATGCACTTATTATTTGTATTGAAAGAGATCATCTTGTGGATGCAAAATACTTTGAGAAAAAAATTTCTCAGTTTTATTTTGATGAATCTGAGATTTATGAACGGTTAATTTTTAAATATGCATGTGCTTTTTACGAATTTAAGAAAAATCAGACAACACAGTCAATATTAAAAATGAGAAAAATAATTGGTTTTATGCGTGTAGCAGAATGTGAAAAACTTGCTAACCGATACGATGAGCATTTAAGAAAAATATTAGAGTCATATTTAAATAATGGTATATAGTGCAGATGTGGGACGAAAAATAATTGAATTTATAAAGTGATATACTGTCTTTACAAAAAGATATTGAATTAATGGTGTTAATTTTATTGATAAATCAGGAATTTTTCTAACTTGTAGTTCAGTACAGTTATCTCTTTTTACAACATATCTAGGTGCAGTTCAGCCTTGTTCTCTTTATAATAGAAGTATTGAAAATATTCATTTTACATCTATCAAAGAAACATGGGATAGACCTATATTTTACAAA
>NZ_DBHIXN010000145.1:0-1266 GCF_057270615.1 Leptotrichia sp. | reverse complement strand
TATGTACTAATTTTTGACTTTGCTCCGTTAAAGCCTTTGTAATTACAGGACTTGCATGCCCTAAGCAATTTACTGAAATTCCTGATACGAAGTCTAAATATTCATTGCCTTCATTATCATAAATATATGTTCCCTTCCCTTTTTCAAAAACTTTATTGTAACGGCTATATACATTTAATAACATTTTTAATTTTCTCCTTTATTTTTTATTTTTCATCAGTTTATATAAATCCTGTAAATCTTCTTCTGCTTTTTTAAATTTAGTTTTTATTGCTTGTTTATAATATTTTTCCGATTCATCGTATTTTTTCATTTCTTTATATAAATCACCTAAATTATCATTTATAAGACCTTCTAAATTTTCAGTATCACTTTTATAATCAGGTTTTTGAATTAACATTTCTAATGCGTTTTTTAAATATTTTTCAGCTTCAGCATACTTTTTTTTATTTTTATAAAGTATTCCTAAGTTATTCGTTGCTTCTATAAGACCTTTTTCACTAGCCAATTTAAAATATTTTTCACTTTGAGAATAATATTTTGAACCTGCTCTAGAATATAAAAGTGCCAAATTATAAGTCGCTTTTAAATGTCCATTTTCACTCGCTGTTTTTAAATACGCTTCTGCTTTAGAAAATAATCCTGATTTTCCATACCAATTTCCTAAATTATACATAGCATCTAAATTCCCTTTATCTGCCGCTGCCCTAAGATATAATTCCATATTTCCAAAATCTTTTTTTTCTTTATAAACATTTGATAAATTAATCATTGCTGTTGTGTAACCTTTATCCGCTAATATTTTATAATATTTTTCAGCTTCATCATAATTTTTTTGCTTTTGGAAAATATATCCTAACCTAAATATTGCAGACTCTGAATCATCGCTATTTTCCTTCTCAACTAATTTATAATATTTAATTGCTTGTGTATAATCTCCTTTTTCATAATATTTTTTTGCCAATTCCATATTTGTTTCTGCCAGACCATTTATTGAAATTATTAATCCTAATAAAAATAAAATACATCTTTTTTTCATAATATTCTCGTATAATAAATATATAAATAATTATATAAAATATCAGACACTCCTCTCACTATATTTTTTTATTTCATTCATTTCTATTACTTCTTTTAAATACTGTTTTTAGTCAATAGAATTATTCTTTTTTATAAGTGTTCCAGCCCCTTCGACTGTAAACAACTCAAGAATTACAGAATGTTCCAATTTACCATTTAGAATAACAACATTTTCTACGCCATTTT
>NZ_DBHIXN010000144.1:0-1269 GCF_057270615.1 Leptotrichia sp. | reverse complement strand
TAATGCAGGATAGGGGATATAGTTTTCATCCTATTTTTTGATTAAAAATTTTTCTGATAAACTACCCTTATATGAAAAAGGAGGAATTATGCAAATAGCATTACCCAATACTCAAACATTTGAGAAAAAAGAACCCCTCTATACAAACGAAGAACTTCATTTACTGCATCAATTAGAAAATGGATTAGTAAAATCAACTTCTCATGAAGATGTGATGAAAAACCTGAAACAGGTACTAAAACTCGATGAAATTTGATTACTCGATCAAATGGTATGAACTAGCAGAAAATAAACTACTGCGGCAAGCACAATACATTCTAGAACAATCTCAAAATGTGGTTATTGCAGAAAATTTTTATGATGCTATCAAGAGTGAGGTTGATAAACTTTCTTTCACGGCAGATGTGTACCGTCTTAGAAAGAAAAAGGAAATCCCCATTCTTAACGGGAAATATCTTGTAAAATTCCTTATTGGTAGAGAAACCGTTTATATCGTAGATTTTAAATCAGCTAAACAAAAAAATTATTAAGATACAATCCATAAAATAATTGCCAACAAGTGCCAATAATTTTATGGATTTTCATTTTTTTGAACGTAAAAAAAAGCCATAGCTTGTAGGAGAACAAACTATGGCAAAAAAAAACTTAATCCGATGAATCGACAGATTAAGCTCGTTTAGGCAAATGCGAAATTATCTCTTATTTTTTTCGCCCGATTATAATAACAAAAAAAACCGCAGAAAGAGAGACGAGTAACTTTCTACGGTTAATGGGTGCAAGGAGATTTTGCACCATTGTTATCCATATGAGAGCGAATTTCTTCGCCTTTTCATCATATCAAAGGTTTTATTAATCTCAATTAAAAAATCGCTTAATGCGTTGTTTTAGAGCCTTTATTGGGTGTTTCCTTTCCCACTCTCTTTTTCTTTTCTCAAATTGCATCTGAGCCTGGTTATTCATTGCAAATTTAGCGTAAGAGCTCGACATTTTTTCTAATAAAGCATTGATGTGCTTTTTACGCTTATACATTAAGTACAGATAAGCAGAAAAGAGGATAAAAACGATAATAAGGGCATTATAAAAAACAATAATAAAAAGGGCGTTCATTCTATTCTTTTTTTAGGGTGTTCTATTAGGCATTTTAATTGCCTGGAATGGGTAAAAAGACCTGGTGATCTAGGGTAAAGATTAAGCCAGGTTCTATTATTAAAATATCATTAATTCTTTACTCTGACACACACCTAACGCAAATTTAAAATTTGCCTTTTT
>NZ_DBHIXN010000143.1:0-1308 GCF_057270615.1 Leptotrichia sp. | reverse complement strand
ATCTGAGAGCAGATAGAAATGTTGGAAATGTGACAGCTCCAATAGACTTTGATAATCATATAATAAGCGGAGAAATAAACAGATATGGAGATCCAGTAGGAGGACACAGCACTCTAACTCCAACCGTTAGAATTATCAATGATTTGGGAGTTACATCAAATGGAGTTCGTAAAAATAATATTGAGATATTTAATTCAAGAACTAATCAATGGCTTCCGAAGAGATATATAAATACTATGTTTCCAGAATGGTGGACAGGGAATAGAATAAAAGTTGAAAGTGATACGGCGTATAAATTAAGAACTCAGCATCCTACAAATCAATCAAAATGGGAAGGAATTACGCCATCAGGAATTAAAGTAGAAGGATTCGAATATCCGAGAACAACAGTATTTCCTAAAAAAAATCAATAAGAAAGGATATTAAAATGAAGTTTAAATTTAAATTTGTGTCTGTAGGAAATAATAATCTTATTAAAACGAGAGCTGATTGTATTAGTTTAAATAATTCAATACAGGAAAAAAATGTAGCAAGTTATTTAGCAGATATTGAAGAAGATATATTAAATGGAAAAATTGATTATAAACATAATATAAAAATGTTGAGAAGTGATGTATATGATGAAAAAACTGGAACTGAAGGATGGGCAGGATATATAGTAGCGAACAACATGTATCTTTCATTTATTTTTTCTCCAGAAGATAGATATTCGCAGGCGGAAATTTCAAGGAAATCAATGTCAGTACTATTAAAAAAATGGACTAAATTTTTAGAAAGAGAACCAGAATTAAATTATGAAGAGATAGTTGAATTGCCTGATAATGAAAATCCTACTGTGTATTCAGAAGCATATTTTGGTACATATGAAACTTTTCTAGAAAAATTTGAGGAGGGGCAACAATATGAGGAAGATTTACTATATACTGCTTTTTGCAATTATGAACCTAAAGAAAAATATAAAATAGTTAAATTTTTATTAAAAAAGGGAGCTTCAGTCAAAAAGAAGAAAGGGGGTGGAATAAACCTGTTTTTCCCATTGTTTAGTAATATATCCTTGGATAATAGAAAAACAGATTTAGAAATTACATTGGATTTGTACAAAATATTACTAGAAAGAGGAGAAAGTTTATCGTCAATAGATATGAATACAGGAGAATCTCCATTAAATCGCCTTTTTTGTGCATATGGGACATTGTATCCTGATGAAAAAATGACATCATTATACAATATAGTATTCTCAGAACCCAATTTAAAAATTTTATTTAAAGATAAAAATGGGAATACTCCACTTGATATAGCCAGAAAAAA
>NZ_DBHIXN010000142.1:0-1343 GCF_057270615.1 Leptotrichia sp. | reverse complement strand
TCCCAGCCAAACCTTCAGTTATTATTTCAAAACTTCTCACTTCTATTGATTTTGGGTCTTTAATATATGACATATCTTATTTGTATGATAATAAATATCACACTCTCCTTTCATTTGTTTTTATCTTTTTCTCTATCCTTAATTCCTTTTTTAAGAGAATCATTGACTTATAATTTTTAATAACTCTGTGAACTACTCCCGCTTTTAGAAGCGGGAGCTTCTTGGGAAGTACCTGCTTTTGCTAGCCAAATATATTTACCAAGCTCTTTGGGTAGTTCCTACCCTGTCTTTTTTTATTTTTCTAATATTCCAACATCAATTTCCCAATGTTTTTTATATTCAGTGCCGCATTATAATCCCTATCAATCTCAATTCCACAGCACTCACATCTATAACTTCTTTCTGATAATTTCAGTTCCTCTTTAACATTCCCACATCTACTACAAGTTTTCGATGACGGAAACCATTTATTTATCTTCAAAAATTGTTTCCCTAAAAACATCAGTTTATACTCAAGCATCTTCAAAAACATTCCCCACCCATTGTCTCCTACACTTTTACCAAAATTTAATGCCTGGCTCATCCCTTTCATATTCAAATCCTCAACAACCACAGCATCATATTCTTCAGACAATTTTTTCGATAATTTATGCAAAAAATCCCTTCGACAATTCTTGATATACTCATGCAATTTTGATATTTTCGATTTTTGCTTATACCAATTTTTAGAAAATCTCACTTTTCTCGATAATGATTTCTGTAATTTTTTCAATTCTTCTTCCAACATCCTAAAATATTTTGGATAATCAGCCCTTTGGTTTTCAGAGCTGACAAATAATTCAGACATTGAAAAATCAAGTCCTATTACTTTATCATTACTAGCTGCCTTTTGTATTTCTTTTTCAAATTCCGTCAAAATAGAAACATAGTAATTTCCATTACTGTTTGTTAGTGTTACTGACTTTATCTTGTAATCCTTCGGTATTTCTCTATGATATTTTAATTTTATTCTTTTCAATTTTGGCAAAACCAAATATTTGTTTTCCTCAATTCGTATCGAACTATTCACACAATTTGTCGTATAACTTTTAACATTATTTTTTTTAGATTTGAACCTTGGAAATTTCGCTCTCTTTTGAAAAAAATTCGTAAACGATCGTTTTACATTCAATTGAGCATTTGAAAGTGCAAGACTGTCGACTTCTTTCAAAAATTGGTTTTCACTTTTCAAACTGGCAGGTGTAATTATTTTATTTTTTCCAGTTTCTTCATAAAATTTATTCGCAGCATACAAAATCGTATTGTAAACAAAACGAACACATCCAAAAGTCTTGTTTATCAAC
>NZ_DBHIXN010000141.1:0-1356 GCF_057270615.1 Leptotrichia sp. | reverse complement strand
AATCAAATCCTCCCACAATAAAATAAATTGAGAAATCTATTTCCTACTTAGGTAAATTTCTCAATTTATTTACTTATTTTTATTTTGAAAATTTGGTAAAAAGATTATCTACATTGTTTCTCACAAATATCTAATGTGATCTATTTCCAGTAGGTTACTATACTCTTATTATCTTATACTTCATTTTTAGTATTTAAATGACTACTTATTATAAAAATTCCAGTAATAAATAAGGCGATTCCTAAACGAACAAAGTTAATCGATTGTTCTTCTCCTGTTTGGGGTAAATTTTTTACTTCCGATTCTATTTTTTTAAAATTAGTTAACGCTATAAAATCTGATTTATATTCATTAAATTTACTGTAAAGTAGTTCAGGATTCTCCTGATTTTTAACACCAACCACACTATCTTTAGAATTATCCTCTATATTTTCAATAGTCTTTCCAAAAGTATCTTGTGATTTAACTACAATCTTTTTCTGTAAATTTTCGTCAGATAGTGGAATATCTTTAGGGATTTGATTTGTAATTGTTTTAATTTTAACTGTATCCTCTTTAGTATCCATAGTTTGCATTGAATTCTCTGGATTTATAATATTTTTATTATCATTTTCAAATTCTCTTTTCGGCTTCTCATCAGTTTTTCCAAAATAGAGATAATCGTAAAGTTGTTGTGCAGTTATTCCTCCACCAACCCAACCAGAAATAGTTTTACCATTTTTAAAATAAATAATTGTTGGCGTTCCAGGAATACCGATTGTTTTAAAAATGAACTCTTTAGCAGAATCATCAAAATCCTCACCATCTATATCGTAATATTCTAACTTTTTATCAATCAGCATATTAAACTCTTTCAATACTCCAGAAAATTTACGACAATGATAACATGTCCCTCTTCCAAAATATAAAGTATGTTCCGAATCTTCTGAAGTGAATATCTGACGAACTTCAGCAATACTAATTTTATTAAAATCAGACACATTTGAAGCGTATTCTTCATATGTAACTGATTTCATATCTTCAGTTTCTTTCTTAATAATTTCTTTCGTAGATTGCTGAACGTTACTTTCATTTTCTCTATCGCTAGACTTTTGTTCAGTTAAAGATTCTCCAGTGGTTTCTGTAACAGCTGGTTCTAAATTTAAAGCTGATGGCACTGTATCAGAAAATTTTGTTTCAGCACTTTCAGCCAAAACAAGATTCGGACTAATGGTAACTAACGCTACGGTACTAACTAATAAAGATTGTAATAAATACTTCTTCATAATGTGGCTCCTTTTTTATTGATAATTTTATTTTACACATTTTAAAACTAAATTTTTAAGCAAATCCTAAAAGGTAGCTATATTATACTGA
>NZ_DBHIXN010000140.1:0-1415 GCF_057270615.1 Leptotrichia sp. | reverse complement strand
TTTTTGAACTGATTATGATGGCTTTATTGATGATTTCTTACAGTTCTTTTTTGGGGAATGGTTTCTTCACTTATAGTTCTAAGTTATTTTTCTCTCTGCTTTTAACGAATTTTATATTATTTCAAATCATTGATCTCATTACCTTTGTTTTATTTTGGTTGACGATTCAGGTTGAAAAACCCATTGAAATTATTAAAAACAAGGCAAAAAACAAGCTTATTTTTGTCGTATGGCTTGCTATTATTTCGATTATCATCCTTGTCTCAGGAATTTTTTTACAAGAAACAAAGAGTAGTCAATCTAGTATTAACACACAAATACAGAATTTAGTACCATGGGACACAGTAAAAGACTGGAGAAGGATTGAGTTCCTTGGAATTGAAAGTAACTCTACTAAAAATGGAGAAATTAATGCTTCAAATGGTCAGTATCTACAGATAGTTGCTGCCTTAAAAAACTTAGATTTCTTATATATAGGACGATCTTCAGCATATGTTCCAGATTTCATGAAAACTTCGCATGTTATGGAAAATTTTTCTAAACAATTAGAAAATGACGGGATAACGAATCCAGAAATAAATAAAGAGTTAATTTATATCAATCAAACGGGTGCTAACCTACAAAATAAAGTGAATGGGACAAACTATCATCTTTTAGATAATAAGATAGCAACCATCTATATTCCTGAGAAATGGAAAGAAAACCAGAAATCTATTGAGAATACAGTTGTAGCAGAACAATTTATTGGAACAAACTATACAAAAGAAGAGCTTGCAGTACAAATAATTCCTGATGGTAATAAAATTTTTTATTTCAATGAGGATGCTGATATCGATCATAAAAATAAAAATATTTTACCAATGGCAAGTGTAGCAGATAGCAAAGATAATATAGTTGTTGTGTTGGATACGGACAAAATGATGGAAAACAATAAGTTTTCTTTGGCTAGTAATATAACAAATAACTCTCTTTTTAGTCCTGAGGCGGTAAAGAAAATAAATGAAATGGCTATCCAGTTGAATTTCTCAATGAATCCAGTAGATGTTTATCAAATTGTGAAATTAAAGATTCAATCCTTAGAGCACCAAATTTTACTTTCACAAATCTTACAGAAGATAATTTACAGTATTGTCTTTATACTCATTTATCAATATGTCCAACTTTTTATTGCTCTAAAACAAAATGAATATGTGAAAAAAATCATTTTGGGTCTGTCAAAAACATATATAGCAATTTCAAGTCTCAAATATTTTATGATGACTATTACAATGGTTATTCTATTTACATTTCTTATGACAGGGCAAATAGAGCTGCTATATATTGGTCTTGCTTCTATACTAGTTTTGATGTTGTCAATAATCATGAGTTTTAAAAAATTATCTGAAAGCTATACTAAAATTTTAAAAGGAGATGAA
>NZ_DBHIXN010000139.1:0-1434 GCF_057270615.1 Leptotrichia sp. | reverse complement strand
AATTTAATGCTACAAGGCAAAAGGGAACAAATAATTATCATTCGAAATTTAAAGGTTATGAAGTTGCAAAAAAAATATTCAATAGATTGAAACCAACTAATATAAAATTTTTTAAATCGAGCATAGCAGAAGGATTTTCAGGAAAAATAAAGATAAATGGTAAAGAAATAAAAATTGCAGTTAGAAGTAGTTATAGCAGTTTAAAAACTCCAACTATCGATATCTGGGTAAGTAAAAGTAAACATATTGAAATTAGGTTTTAGAGGTGATTTATGGGACGACTTATAAAAAAAGGAGAAGCGTTTGAATGGATTGAATATGAAACTGGCGAGGAATTAGTACCATTTTATTCTTTTGAGTATAAAGGAAATGTTTCTCAAATATATTTGAAAGAAAATAATGATAATTTGGATGTGATTTTTAATTTTATTGATATTAAAGAAAATATAGAATATCTTACTGAAAAAGTAGTTTTTTCATTTTGTAAAAATGATATTTTAGGAATTAGAAAAATGGATTTATTTATGTCGTTAGATAATTTAATAAATATTAAAGAAATTGAAAAAATATCTTTAATTTATAAATTTAAAAATCCAATTTATATTGGTTGGTATTTAAAAAATTATAAAAATTCAGATATTCTAGTTTTTATAGACTCGAGCAGTAAATATGAAATAGTTTTGAGAAAAAATACAAAGCCATTAATAGGAAAAACAAATGTTATTCAAAAAGAAATGGAAAATAATTTGAAAAAAGTACTTTTAGATTTGTATAAGCGAAAAAAAGATTTAAAAATAAAGAAAGAACATACTATGGAATTAACAAATGAGAAAATTACAGAAAAAATAAATTCTGTTTTAGAATTAAAAAGAAATATTACTTGTTGCCATATAGAAGATATTGAAAATTTAAAAATAAAAATAGAAGTTGATAAAAAATATTATTTTATTATCAAATATGATAAAGATAAAATAAACAATTTTCAATATATACATAAAAAATACGCAAATACAGAAGATTTTTTTGATATAGCACAAAATAAAGAAAATTTTTATTTTGTTGAAACTCAAAATTCAAAATTTTGCAAATATTCTGATTATGACAATTTAGGCATTGATAGTTCTGATGATTGGAATTCACATAAATATATTTTTTCGAATATCATATTAGAAGTATTGATTGAAGAGGAATATTATCCAGAGGTTTTTATTCAAGAGATTAAATTTTTATAAATAACTTTTTTAAAAAATTAAAAGATGGGAATCTCAGTAAATTCAGCCTCTGGAACAATCGGCGATATGAATTTAAAAGGTTCGTCATTCATTGCTCAAGACACGACAGGGCTAGCAATCACAGGAAATGTGAACGCTGAATCAGTCGTAAACAGTTATGAAAATGAATCAAAAAGCACAAGCAAAGGTTTCATGTCATCAA
>NZ_DBHIXN010000138.1:0-1445 GCF_057270615.1 Leptotrichia sp. | reverse complement strand
TCTGATTTGTTATCATTGCCAAGTCCTGAGAAAGTTTACATATTTTTCTATAAGTATCACTTCTTGCTTCATTAGCCTTGTTTGCAATCTCTTTTATCTTAGCCCAATGAACTGCTTTATCAAGTGGTATTGAAACTTTGTCACTTTTCGGCATTGGTAACAATCTTTGTTGTTTTAGCAATCTTTCCATTCTGTTAAATTCGTTTATGTAAGCCAGTTTGAATTTGTTGTGTCCTTGAATGTTAAACATATAAAGGATAAATCCGTCTTTTGCTAAGAGATATTCACGATAATTTCTATTCTTACCATCCTTATATTGATTTGTAAATATCAGCTTATTTAGATCTCCACAAATTTGTGGAGATTGAATTTCTACGATTTTATCTATATCTCTTAATACACTATCGTGTCTTCTTCCTAATGCTTTTGCGATGACTCTACTACTTACAACTAATCCATAATTTTCATTTCTTTCAACTTTTACTAAATCCATAATGTTTTCCATTAAATTTCCTCCTAAAATATTGTTTTTTAGAAGTCGATATGGTATAATTCTATTGATGAGGTAGAAATACCATAAGACTTCTTTTCAAAGAGGTCTTATTTTTTATTTCTCCTCACTTTCCAAATCTTTTTTTATCAAATTTAAAATATATTCTTTTATCCCTATTCCCATATTTGTAGCTTTTAATTTAATATTTTTGTGTAATTCCGAATCTACCTTAAATGATATATTTTTCTTATTTTCCATCTTTAACCTCCTGACTTTTATATTTTACACGTTTACACGTAAAAAGTCAAGAACTTTTTAAAAAAATTTTTATTTAAAATTTTGTTTCACTTCTTCAGCGATTGTAGGCATTACGAATCCAACTTCAATCATATCATTATCAACATCCAATTGCAGTATTTTTATATTTCCACTTGTTTCGCCATCACTCATAGGATAAAAAAATTGTAGTGCCATACTTTCGTATTTTAAGTTTCTCATTTTATACTGTTTGTTAATTTCATTTATATATTTTCTGGCATCTCTAAACATTTCTTTAACCATCATATTTTTGGTAAAACCACCCTTTGCTTGAATTTCTAGTATAACACCTACATCAGTAGCCACTATTTTTCTAGTTTTTGGAAACTTTCTTTTTATGTTAGCTTCGATTTCTTTGTAAGGGTCTGCTTCAAGTTCAGTTGCTTTTGCTTCAGCCTTTGGCTCTTCTTTCTTAACCTCTTCCTTTTTATCTTCGACTTTCTTAACTTCTTTTTTCTCTGTTGTTTCAGTTTTATTCTCTGAATTCGGAGAACTAACCATCGCTAAAAACAAAAATACAACTGCTAATACGGAATCCAGTTTATCCCTTTTGGGTCTTTCACTTTTAATTTTCTTTTTTGCCTCTTTCTTGCTCATAGTTTTTCTGTATTCTTTAATTTTAGGAATCTCTTTC
>NZ_DBHIXN010000137.1:0-1448 GCF_057270615.1 Leptotrichia sp. | reverse complement strand
AAATATATTTGGCTAACAAAAGCAGATACTTCCCAAGAAGCTTCCGCTTCTAAAAGCGGGAGTAGTTCACTAACAAAACTAAATATACTTCTGACAAAGTAAAATATTTATACAAAAAATTAATCTTGATCTCTTATCCAAAAATTCATAACTATTTCTCTATTTAATGCTATTCCCCATTTAAAAAGTGAATATTTATTTTGATTATTTGAGGGGTTTAATCTACTAAAAAGATTTCCTATTTACTTTCTGACAAGGGGTCTTGACCCCTTGCTAAACAGAATTATAAAAACTCCTTTGTTTTAATGAGGAATAGTATAAAACTATCTCTATTTGAAAAATAGAAATTATATTTTGAGCTATATATATCACTAATAATTTTTTTAATAGAGGCATACTCTTAAAATTTTTACTCTGTCATTAATTTCTTTTCAAAAAAAAATACACTAACAAATTATCTTAGTGTATTTTTTAATTAATAAATTACTTTTACTTTATGTAAAATCTATTTTTTAATTTTCTAAACTATTGTAAAAGTCCAATCAAGTCTGTAAGCAAGAATGGAATATAAACTTCTCCATCAGCAAAATTAGATGCTTCACCCTTATTGTAAATTAACACAAGAGCATCATTTTCCATATAGAACGCTTGCTGTCTATCAATAGCGTCAAATTTATCAATTTGTGGAAGTCCAAATTGTTTAAATTTTAAGTTTACTGCATCTGTTAGTGAATCATTAAATCCATTTGCCAATAAGTCTTTAAGCTGCAATTGTTTTCCATTTTTTAAATTATATGTTATTGCATTATGAAGAACTGTCTTTTGTCCTGTATCGTTATCTGTTAAGTTAATTGTAAACAAAACGCTTAAAAATAAACTGTTATTAGCTGTAACTTCATAAGAAGTATTATAAGATACATGCTTTGTAGATTTATAATTAGAAATAAAATTTTCCATAATTGCATTCATATTTTTTATAACATCAGAATTACTACCTATAAATCCTGGATAATAAATTTTTGATTTTTTCATAACTTTTGTTTTTTGAGTAACCCTTACAATACTTGGCGATGTTGGGGAATATCCTTGAAACGTAAAAGCTGTATCAATTTTTTCATTTTTTCCCTTTGCAAATGATACATTAAACACAAGCAATGTCATAAAAAGCAACATTAATTTTTTCATTTTTATAATCACCTCAAATTTTTTTAATTAATTAGAACCTTTCTTATTATATCATATACAAAAAAATATTTCAAATTTTTTAATTTTTCTGATACTATTTTTTTCAATATAACTGCTGAATCCCCCACGACTAAAGTTGCGAGTGTTCTTGAACTATTTAATAAAAAATTTATTCTTCTTTAATTTTTTTTGATAAATAAAATAAAAGGACAGAGTAAAAAATATAGGGGCAGCCAAAATAACACAATAAAATATTTTGGGCT
>NZ_DBHIXN010000136.1:0-1451 GCF_057270615.1 Leptotrichia sp. | reverse complement strand
ATTATTCAACTTCTTTTGTTTCTGCAACTTTTTTATACCAATATGCACTCTTCTTAGGATAACGTTTTTGTGTTTCAAAATCTACGTAGAATAATCCGTAACGTTTTTCATATCCATTTGACCAAGAGAACACATCCATCAATGACCATAAGAAATATCCTTTTACATTAGCTCCATCTTTTATGGCATCTGAAATGATTTCTAAATGTTGTCTTATATAATCAATTCTAGCATCATCATATACTGTATTATCTTCAAAAACATCTTTATATCCTAAACCATTTTCAGTAATATAGATTTTTTTGTAGTTTGGATAATCTCTTTTAACTCTAAAAATTTGATCATAAAGACCTTTTGGATAAATTATCCAATCCCAGTCAGTTCTAGGAATACTTTCGTTAGCTTTTCTTTGTCCTATACCTTTTAATTGATATTTAGAACTTCCTTTATTCCCAGTAGCATTATGAACAATTTCATTTTCACCATCGTATTCAGTCATCCAATCACTCATATAATAATTTATTCCAAGGAAATCATTTAAGTCTTTTGCAGCTTTTAATTCTTCAAAATCTTCTTCTCTTAAATCTAATTTTCCACCATTAACTTTTAAAATATGATTTACACCTTCCATTGTTTCTTTTGAATATTCACCTTTAAAAGTAGCATCTAAAATAAATTTATTATGAATGATGTCATCCAATTCAGCGGCTCTAACATCTCCAGGATTATTTGGATCATAAGGATATTTTGTTGGCAATGCGCAAACCATTCCTATTTCTCCGTGATAGCCATTTTTCTTAAATAAATTAACTGCTTTTGCATGTGCTAAAACCATATTGTGGTGTGATTGAAATAATTTTTCAAAATCATATTTTATTCCTGGAGGGAATTTCCCAACAAGATATTGTCCTTCTCCAATAGGTCCTATTTCATTAAATGTTGTCCAGTAATTTACTTCAGTAAATTCTTCAAAACAAAATTTAGCATAATTTAAAAAATGTTCTATATTTTCACGATTTAAAAAGTCTCCATTTGAATGTAAAACTTCTGGTGTATCAAAATGATGAAGCGTTATAAAAGGTTCAACCTTTCTTTTTTTACATTCAGCAAATAATTTGTGGTAAAATTCTACTCCTTTAGGATTTACTTCTCCATATCCATTTGGGAAGATTCTAGACCATGCAATTGAAATTCTTATTCCATTTATTCCAAATTCTTCACAAAGTTTCAAATCTACTGGATATTGATTGTAAAAATCACTTGCTGGCTCAGCTGTGTACCAATAATTTTCTTCCAAAAAAGTATCCCAAGCCACACGACCTTTACCATCTGTTTTTGTTGCACCTTCAGCTTGATATGCTGCTGTTGCTCCACCAAAAATAAAATCTTCTGGTAATCTTTTTGACATAATTAAACCTCCATAATTATATAAAACTACTACTATTACTTAG
>NZ_DBHIXN010000135.1:0-1502 GCF_057270615.1 Leptotrichia sp. | reverse complement strand
TATCTAAACGGATGCTTGAAATAATCTAACAAGTTACAACTTAGCTAGTCCATTTAGATATTCATCTATATGGACCACAATCAAAAATCTTAGCCACATAGATACAAACAAATTGCTTGAACTGTTTGCATCCATGGTGACATGTCTACAAACACTATCTAAAGTAGCTAAAGTAAAAGTTTTGATTCATCGTTACAGCTTGTCTTTTATTCATTTCTTTTTCTGCTTTCTTTTTTGATGTTTCCTATCTTACCACCTTTTTCATCAGCTGTCAAGAATATTTCAGAATTTTTTAAAATTTTTCGAAAATTCTTTCAAAGTTTTTCTATCTCTGTTTCAAACTAATAACAAAGTCCGTCTAAACTCAGAAAGTATGATGCGAAATTTCAATTTTATACATTAATACTAACTAGTTTCTAGATACACAAGTCATCTTTTTAAGAGTCAAAAATTTACTTTATTTTGTTCAAAAACAATAAATTCCTTAAATTTATTTTTGAAAAGTTCAATAGCTTCCGAATTTTTTCTAGTCATTATGTAAGTAAAGGATAGTGGAATAGAAATTTCTTCTGGTATTCGAGTAGCAATATTAGGATTTAAAGTCATTTTAAGGTATAGAGGAAGATAAGATATTCCTTGTCCCATTTCAATCAATTTCTCAGTTACTGCTATATCCTTTATAGAAACAAATTGAGATTCCGGAACAATTTCAGAAATTTCTTGTTTTACTTTATTCCAATAAACAGGATGATTATCTGATAAGATCTTATATTTTTGAAATAACTCCACCTCAGTTAGTTGAGAATCATTTTTGGGATAAAAAAGAGCAATTTTACCCTCACAAATTTTTTCTGAATTAATCTTTGTAGTATAAGGTTCTTCCCTAGCTATCCCAATATCAAATTGATTATTTTCAATTTCTCGAGCAATATCATTTTGTAAAACGGTAATTGAAATACCTACAGATGGTTGTTCTTCAAAAAATTCTGGAAGAAATTTCGGTAACAGATAGGTAGCGATGTAAGGTGAAACTGCGATGTTTAAATGTGTTTCCAACTTTTTATTTTTTAATTGTATTTTTTTAATTCCATCTTCATATGTCGCAATTATTTTTTTTACGATAGGGATAAATTCTCGTCCTGTTGGAGTCAGAGTTAAATTTCTTCCAACTGTTTCAAATAAATTTACTTGCAAGTGTTTTTCGAGTTTTTTTATTTGCTGGTGAAGTGTTGGTTCCGTTAAAAATAATTCTTCGCTTGCTCTACGATAGTTGAGGTGTTTAGATAATACTAAGAATGTATAATACCAATCTAAATTCATCATCTCCTCTCCTTCCTAAAATAATATTTAATGAATTATTAACTTTTTCCAAATTTTAAAAAGTTAATATTTATTATATCATAGAATCAAGAATAATTTATTCGATTATACGAAAGGAGCAATATGATGAAAATTAATATACCTTTTAACCAGAACTTATTGCCTAAACGATTTGGAAAAGA
>NZ_DBHIXN010000134.1:0-1526 GCF_057270615.1 Leptotrichia sp. | reverse complement strand
ATTATACCTATTTTATATATATCTTTTATATTATACCTTTTTAGGTACTCGCAAACAGCGATAAATAAAGGAACTGAAGGTATTAAAAAACAACTTTTTGGGAGAATAAAAACTACCTTTTGGGAATTTAAAAACGACTTTTCGGGAAAATAAAGACAACTTTTTGGGAGTATTTTTGAACAATAAAAACACCGATTTTAAATATGGTTGTTAAAATATGTTTTATATGATATAATGGCTATGTTTGGAGATGATGTCAAATGAATGAAATTGTAAAATATAAAAATGATTTTAATAATCAAGAACTTAGAAAATTTACAGCCGAAGAATTAAATTTATTAATGACAATTCTTCATAAAGTCAGGGATAATGGAACTAAAATTTTAAATTTTTCATTTAATGAGTTAAAAAGACTTATAAGGCTTGAAAAAAATATGACAATAAAAGAATTTTCAAAAACAATAATGAATGTTAATAAAAAGCTGCTTGCATTAAATTATACTTTTCAAACAGAAGAGCTTATAATTCAATTTGCTCTTTTTCAAGAATTTGTAATAAATACTAAAACACAAAATTTGACAATTGCAGTAAGTGAAAGGTTTAAATTTTTACTAAATGAGTTTGAACCTGGCAATTGGACAAGATTTGAACTGGAAGAGTTTGTCAGATTAAAGTCAAGTTACACCAAAGAGTTTTACAGAAGAATGAAACAGTTTAGAAGTACAGGCTTTTGGAGCGTTAATTTAGATGAGTTCAAAAGGTTAATGGACATTCCTGTAAATTATCGAATGTGTGATATTGATGTAAAAGTCTTAAAGCCAATACAAAAGGAACTTAAAGAAAAGTATGGATTAAAAATTCAGAAAACGTATAACACAAAAGGAAGAGGACGCCCTGCCGTGTCAGGCTTCATTTTTACATTTCTGAAAGAAGAACCGCAGTCCAGAGAAATTAAGGAAGAGAAAAAAGAAATTAAAACACCTGCCGACTTTTTCATTCATAGAAAAGTTAGAATGATGGATGGAGTAACTGGAATGTTTAACACCTTGACAATAAAGTCAATAAATGAACAGAAGAATGGAATGGTAGTTGTTAAAATTCAGAATGTTGATGATTTTTATGAGCAGAATTTTAACTTTAACAGCATGGAACATTTTGAGAACTGGTTCAGGAAATATGTGATATAAAATAAGTTCATATTAGCCTTGTAATGAAAAATTTTTTAATCAGGCAATGTTTTTACCAAAAATTTATTTAGCAAACGCTACGGGCTTAATATGACGTAATATGGACTTCATATCTTATTGTTATCAAATTCATTTTACAAAAAATATTTTCAGGAATAATGATTTTCTAAAATTTAATATTTACATTTGCATATGATTAATGTTAAAATAATAAAAAATAAAATAAATCTTCAATGAACTTTCTAATCAGTAAAAATATCGAAAGGAGATGAATGGATGAAAGAAAAAAGTAAGATATTACGTAAATTAACTGCTGCATTATTGCTAAACGTGTTCAGC
>NZ_DBHIXN010000133.1:0-1575 GCF_057270615.1 Leptotrichia sp. | reverse complement strand
AAGAAAGACTAACTATAAAAAGTCAAGCATAAATTTTAAAGTTTTTAGATAAAATTTATTGAAAAATTTATGCACAACAAAAATACCTGTCAGTTAGGTTAATGTATTTTTAATTTATTCTATTTTTGTTCTACATAAGGTTCATTCTTTTTTAGTACTGCATAAATAACATGGCACATTTTACGGGCAACTGCATTTACAGCTACTAAATGATGCTTTCCTTCCTTGCGTTTTTTGTCATAAAAATCTTTAAAGATGGTGTCATTCGTACTTGCAACAAAAGCAGCTTGAAACAAGGCTTTTCTTAGGTGTGTTGAGCCACGTTTGCTTAAATGTCCATGCTCTCCGTCAGATTGTCCTGACTGGTTAACAGTTGCATCTAAACCAGCATATGCGACTATCTTCTTATCGCTGGAAAATTTGTTGATGTCGCCTAATTCAGCGAGTATGACAGCTCCTGTCACATAGCCTATGCCAGGTATTGTAAAAATTGGTGTATTCAGGTCTTTTACAATTGATTCTATTTCATTCTCAATGAGTTTTGCCTGATCTTCGATTACCTTAATCTGTTCAATTAAGCATTTAATCTGTATAGAATAGGAACTAAGGGCAAATTTAACTCCAAAAGAAGATTGGGACATTTGTTTAAGACTGTTTAATTTAATAGTTGCAGATTTTTTTAAGGTAATATTCCTTAAAACTTTTTCAAAATCTCTTGTCTTAAGATTTTTAAAATCTTCAGCAGTATTGAAGTTAAGCAATATTTCCTTGGAAGTTTGTCCAAAAATATCACTAAAATATGATGAATATTCAGGAAAAACTAGATCCAGGTTGGCAATAATTTTTCTTTTCAGATCACCAATTTGCTTGATTAAAGAATGTCTAAATCTAGTCATATTACGAAGATTTAAATATTTTTCATCGGCAATGGAAGAAGTTTGAAAGTTTCCAAAGCGGATAAAGTCAGCAATCAGGACAGAGTCGCTGCTATCTGTCTTACGTTTTCTGATGTCAGTTGCATGACGCCAGGCATCAGTTTGAATGGGATTTATAACAATAATATTGAAATCTTTTTCTAACAGGTATGAGTATAGGGCTAGCCAGTAATGTCCAGTAGCTTCCATACCGATGATGATATCATCTGTAGAATATTTTTTTAATTTGTCAATTAAGGAACCAGCCCCATTGCTGGAATTAGAAAAAGAATAGGCTTTAAAAATAGAGTTGCCGTTATCATCAATTAATGAAGCAACATGATTATGCTTAGCAATATCAATGCCTAGGAAAAACATAAAAAACACACCTTCCGTTAATATATTTTAGATAGAAGTCCTCAAGAGCTGATAAAAGTCACTACCTTGTTCAAAATGCGAAGTACACAGGAAGCGTCAACATCTAACTAATTCGTAAACACTTTATCAGAAGAGGCATCACTCTTTCTAACGAAGTTAAAACAACAAGGAAAAACCGATGTCACTCTATCTAATTAAGTATATTATATAAATAAAAAAATATATAATCAATATAAAAAATTTAAAGAAAGGAGCTTGTATAATGTAACTATATTATACAAGG
>NZ_DBHIXN010000132.1:0-1617 GCF_057270615.1 Leptotrichia sp. | reverse complement strand
TTCCAATAATTGTCATGATTAGAAAGTCTGGTTGTGGAACTGGACTTTTTTTATTTTACTCATAAATAAGCGAGGAGGAAATTACTATGAGGAAAATGAATACATCAAAATTTTAAAAATTTCTAAAGAATAACGTGAACGAGGAGAAATTTGTTAAGGAGAACTGGTGGATATTTTATTACGCTTAACTAACTATTGTAGATATCAGTTATATTTTTGATGTGATATAATATTATTAATTAATTTTTAGGAGCGGGTATTAAATGGTTTATAATTTTCAAAAAATTGACGAAGAATTTGAAAAGATTATTTATTCACACAAAATAGGTGATGACAACAAATTTCTTAAGTTGAATGAAAGTGATTATTATCGTGATATTACAACCAATACTATTTGTCATTTTAATAATTGCGATAAAATTGCTATTAAATCACATACCTACCCAAAATCATTCTTAAAGAAAATTTCTCCGAGTGGCGTAATATATTCAACTGATATTAGGCATGTTGTCGAGAATACTTACGAACTGGATTCTGTTGATGTAGTCTATAAAAGTCATATTAACAAATCTGGTGTTCAAAACTTATTTTGCAAAGAACACGATTCTCAATTATTTGAACGTCTTGAGATAAAATCCCTAGTAGATTCTACAGATATAGAAACGTACCTCAGCTTATTTCTTTACAGATTTTTTATTTATGATTTTAAACTAGAAACCGAGGTTCATTCTCCAAATAAAAAACGAAAAATAAATTCGAAAAAGTCTTATGCTAAAATGATTACCGAAGAAAAAGAAATAGATTATTTACTAAGACAAGAACTCTCAACGAAATTAATTTCTGAAAATGCTAGTTATGATTTAAACGCTGTTTTAAAACTGAAGTTTGAAAGAATTTTTGATAGAAATGAATCACCAAATTACAGTGATTTTGAAAAAGAATTTAAATTAGAGTTTTTTGATTTGAGATTCCAATCAAAAGCATTTATTTCTGGAACAATGTATTTCAATTCAACTCAAATAAATCCAACGGTTCCATCTATTTTCGGGTTGATTCCTGGTAAAGATTTTAATACAACATATTTTGCGATTTTGATTCCTAAAGAATCAGAAAATGAAATGAAAAACTATATAGTTCACATTAAACAGTCTTATGAAGAATATACATATGGGAATGAAGATCTACTTAATTTGATTGTTTTTACATTATTGGACGCCTCGCAAAATATCATTATTACTGAATCGCAATATAATAAATTAAATAAACTTGGGCAGTACAAAGACTTTCAAAAGGCTTATTTAGCTTTGACAATGGCAAGACTTCCTTTTTCACCATTTAAAGCCAAAGATCTTCGAAATTACTCTCTTCAGCTAGTAAAAAAATTCTCATTACTCAAATAATTGCTACTTGCACCCCCTTTTGTACCTTTGAATCCCCTTAGAAAGGAAAACTCTCAAATTGTCCTATAAATTTCTACTTTTCGACCTCGACCACACCTTACTTGATTTTGATGATGCTGAGGATGTGGCTTTGACACAACTCCTAAAAGAAGAAGGGGTTGCAGATATTCAGGCTTATAAAGATTATTACGTTCCTATGAACAAGGCTCTCTGGAAG
>NZ_DBHIXN010000131.1:0-1634 GCF_057270615.1 Leptotrichia sp. | reverse complement strand
ATGAATCAAATCAATTAATGCAAGAATTAATTAGAAACCAAAATAAAAAAATGGAACAAAAGAAAAAAGAACTGCAAGATTTTATTGCCCGTTTCTCTGCCAATGCCTCAAAATCAAAACAGGCTACGAGTCGTAAAAAACAACTGGAAAAATTACAATTTGAAGATATGCAAGTTTCTAACAGAAAATATCCTTATATCGAGTTCAAGCCTGAAAGAGAAGCTGGAAATAATATGTTAAAAGTTGAAAATTTGACAAAAACTGTTGATGGAGAAAAAATTCTTGATAACATTTCATTTACAGTAAATACTGGAGATAAAGTTGTCATTTTGTCAAAAAATGATATAGCCAAAACTACTCTTTTCCAGATTTTAGCAGGAGAATTGGAACCTGATTCTGGAAAAGTTGAATGGGGAGTTACAACTTCACAAAGTTATTTCCCAAAAGATAATTCAGAATATTTTGAAAATGTTGACTTGTCACTAATTGACTGGCTAAGACAATTTTCAGAAGATCAGCACGAAGAATATGTACGTGGATTTTTAGGAAGAATGTTATTTTCAGGAGAAGAAGCTAGAAAAAAAGCTAAAGTGCTTTCTGGAGGGGAAAAAGTACGTTGTATGCTTTCAAAAATGATGCTTTCTAATGCAAATGTTCTTTTACTAGACAATCCAACAGATCACTTAGATCTTGAATCAATTACGTCACTAAATAAATCACTTGAAAGATTTAACGGAACAATTTTATTTACAACACATGATCACGAATTTATTCAAACAATTGCAAACAAAATAATTGAAATTACACCAAAAGGAATTTTAGAAAAAGAAATGGAATATGATGATTATTTAAATGACGAAGCTGTTGAAGCCAAACTTAAAGAACTATATAGTTAATAAATTTTTATTTGTATCTGAATTTATAAAACAAAAATAAAAATCAAACTATATTTATAGATAATCTGCTGCTATTTATATTATATTTCCATTGAAATTAACAAGGGGAGAAAATACTTACCTCCCCTTTTAAAAATAAATAAAACATATTTTTTATTTTTTTTCTATTTGATTACTATAAATATATCCGTATTCATTTCCGTTATATCTTATATAATACCAGTTATCCGCCGTCTTGCTTATCGCATAAACTGTCTGACCAGTTTTTAGCCTAGCTTTTATTGTAGACTTTGTTGTTGGTTTTTCTCTTATGTTGCTATAACCTTCACTTGAAGTTACAATAAATTTTCCTAAAATTTTCTTTAATTGACTGTTGTGGATATACCCTGTAAATGATTTATCTACATTACTGTCATAATAAGTTATTTTGATCCAATCTCCAGATTTACCATCACTTTCCACTACCTCTCCATTTTTAACAGTATCTATCACTTTAGAATCTTTAGTGGCAGATTGTCTTATATTAATCGAATTATCTTTCGATGAAGTCATAAAAGTAGCTCCCATTGAAATAGTGCTAAAAATTTCAGACAAAACTAAAATTAAAAATCTTTTTTTAAAAAAAATAATTTTTCTCATAAAAATCTCTCCTTATTATGTTATGTTATACGTGAACTACTCCTGCTTTTAGAAGCGGGAGCTTCTTGGGAAGTATCTGCTTTTGCTAGCCAAATATAT
>NZ_DBHIXN010000130.1:0-1658 GCF_057270615.1 Leptotrichia sp. | reverse complement strand
TAAAATCTGGATTTGTAGAAATCGTTCGAGCAATTTCCACACGTCTTCGTTCCCCACCTGAAAGTGCATATCCTAAACTTTTTGCAACATGTGATAATTTAAATTCTTCGATCAAACTTTGCATTGTTGCAATACGTTCCTTTTTCCTAACTCCACGCATTTCCAGAACTGATACAATATTCTCCTCCACAGTCAAATTTCTAAAAACCGATGCCTCTTGCGGCAAATATCCAAGACCAAGTCTAGCTCTTTTATACATTGGTAAATTTGTAATTTCCTGTCCATTATACATGACTCTTCCGTGATTCGGTCTCACAATCCCTGTAATCATATAAAATGTTGTCGTCTTCCCTGCCCCATTTGGTCCAAGAAGTCCTACAACTTCACCTTTTTCCATTGCAAGACTTACATTTTTTACAACTTCTCTATTTTTATATATTTTTTTCAAGCTATCGGCTTCTATATTAATTTTTCTAGCCATATTTTCTCCTACTTACCTTTTTATTTTATTTGTAAAATAATTTTCATTTTTTTGTTTGTTCTTTTTATACTATTTCCCATTTAAATATCAGGCTTACTATAAATTTCTTTGCAAAAATTCAATAACTCTTGTTGACAAATGTAAAATCTAACTTCTATTAAATGGAATTTATTATTTATAGTAAAATAAATTTAAAACTGAACTCAATAGCTATGACTATTTTATCCAAACTCTAAGTTTTTATAATTTTTAATAGTTCAATTTTAAATAGATCTGAGTATAGTTTCAATAATTTTAAAAACCTAAAATTATTATTACTTCGATATATTATAAATCATTTTCACTTTTTTTTCTACTTTTTTTTAAAATTGATTACTTAAAAATTTAGTAAATTATATCATATTAATAAAAAAATTTGTTTTTATAATATTTTTATTATATAATTTAAAAGAAAAAAATAAAAAGATGTCAAAGAAAGGAAATAAAAAAATGATTTTTTTAGATAAAGCTATTTTGTATTTAACACAAAATATTGAAAAACCACGTGAAGTAATTGAAGAAGAACTGGAATTTGTAATAAAACAATGTATTTTAGATTATTTAGTAAACAAAAAAAATATTGAAATTAATGAACTTTCTGACTTAAATGTAACACTCGTTATAGATTTTGAAGATGACGACATTAACAATAAGAAAAAAATGGTTGTAGAAGAGTATATGTTTGAAATAAATCATAAAAATAGCCCATTAGTACGAACTTTTAGACTTGGAACTGACAATGAGCATTATATCCGAAATGATTTAAAGGAATTAGAAAATGAAATTGATATGTTTGAAAATGGAATTGGTATTTCAAAAAAAATCATTAAATAAAAAATATACGAAAACTGCCTTTTATATCATTTCCATTTAGGTAATAAATTTATAGTAAAACTGATTTAAAACCAAATTTAAAAGCTAGACTATTTTACTCAAACCCTAAATTTGTATAATTTTTGATTTTAAATGGGTTTGAGTATATTATAAATTTTATCCTTAACAAGGGGATTTCACCCCCTTGTCATAAAATAAACAAAACGTAGTCTTTTTTTTTAATTAGAATCCAATATTAAAAATTCAAGTAATTTTATTGAACATAAACTCCAAAATCTTTATTATCAACCAAAATTTCAATATT
>NZ_DBHIXN010000129.1:0-1725 GCF_057270615.1 Leptotrichia sp. | reverse complement strand
CACATCCAAAAGTCTTATTTATCAATAATTCCTGCTCTTTATTTGGATAAATCCTGTATTTGAATGCTAAATTATATTTCACAAAATTACACCTCCTTTTGATTTTGAATATTATTTTTAATTATTTCTATTCGATATTTTATACAAAAATTGTATCATGGATATATCCTTTTTTCAATTTTTTTACAAAAAAAGCAATTCATCTCCCACTTATAGAAAGCCTACGACTTCTTGCTATCTTTTGTTAAAAATAATTTATTATTTATAATAAAACTGATTTAAAACTAAACTCAAAAATTATGACGATTTTACTTAAATCCTAAATCTATACGATCTTTAATAGTTTAATTTTAAATGAGTTTGAATACATTTTGATTCTAAAATATTGATTCATTAGTATTATAACCTATTTTTATAAATTTGCAAGGAAAATTTAAGAAAAAATATAATAATTTATTAAAATTTATTCAAAATATTATTACAACTTACCTCAAGATTAAGTTATCTGATTTAATTTAGCTTAAAAATTCTAAAATTCAAAGAATAAAATAAAATTTTTACTATTTTTTTTATTTTAAATCATTAAATGAAAGTTGAACTATATCACTTTTTAAAATTGAACTTAATTGAATTCCAATAAGTCGGACTTCATCCTTTTTCTCAAAAAATTCCAAATTTTCAAGAGCAGTTTTATAAATTATATTCATATTATTTGTTGCATTTTTTAAAGTTTTAGAACGAGTATGTGTTATAAAATTAGAATATCTGATTTTTATTGTAACTGTTTTTGCAAATTCATTTTTTTCAATAAGTTTATCACTTAATCTTTTAGACTGCTTTTTCAATTCAGCATGCAATACAAAAATATCATTTTCTTCACGGCGAAAAGTGATTTCATGACCATACGACTGTCTTTTCCTGTCTGTATTTATTTCAGAAATATATAATCCTCGAATAGAATTATACAAATATTCTCCCTTGCTTTCTCCAAATCTTCTAATTAGTTCAGTTTTGCCAATTTCATACAACTGAAAAACTTTTGTTATATTAAACAATCCTAATACTTCTCTAGTCTTTTTACCAATTCCAGGAATTATCTTCAATTCCTTATCATAAATATAATCCAAAAAATGATCACGATCTTTAAAAATAAAATATCCATTTGGCTTATCAATATCACTTGCTATTTTTGCACTTATCTTGCTAAAACCAATTCCAACTGAACAAGTTAAACAAGAATTGTCAAAAATATACTTTTTAAATCTTTTTATAAATCTTTCAATCTTTAAAATTTCTTCTTTTTTATCAATATTATCTTTATTTCTTATAAACTCTGTAATATCAATATATCCTTCATCGACAGAAGTAAATTCACATCTTTTCAGAACTTTTTTTATTAATCCCTGTATTCTTCTGCCTTCCTCAAAATAGACGCCCTTTCTAAGATTTACAACAATAAGATGCGGACATAACCGCTTAGCCTGAATTATAGGCATAGCAGATTTTATGCCATATTTTCTTGCTTCATAACTAGCAGTAGTGACAACTCCATATCCTATTGCAATAGGTTTTCCTCGAAGTTCGCTATTATCTCGCTGTTCTATCGATGCAAAAAAGGCATCCATATCATAATGCAAATAAATTTTTTCTTTTTTCATAATTAAAATTCCTATTTTTTATAAATTTATTTTATACAAATTATATCTGTAAAACTAATTTAAAACT
>NZ_DBHIXN010000128.1:0-1733 GCF_057270615.1 Leptotrichia sp. | reverse complement strand
AATATAACTTTCATTGTAGTCATCTCCTTTACTTTCTTTTTCTGTTAAAAATATAACACAAAAAACAACAAAAGTCAACAATTTTTGTTAATATTTTAAATATAAATATGTTTATTTGTTTAGTAAATAAAATTTAATTTAAATTTTTCAAAAAAAAAAGCACCTCTAAAACATTTCAAGTTTTTGGGTACTTATTCAGTAAAATTTAACTTCAAAGCTATAATTATTTTACTCAAGCCTAAGTTTATATAATCTTCAAAGTGAGTTAATTTTAAACAAAATTGAGTGAATGTAAACTCAAAATCAAACAATAAGCAAACTAATTCCACTTTTAAGAAGTCTTTTATTGTTATTTTTTGTTGAAATTTTTGTTAAATAATTAGATTGGCATATCTTTCAATTTTATTCAAAGTTTCAATTTCTGTATTATTTATTACAACTCCTGTTACTTTATCCAATGTGTAAAAATTTGTAAAATCTATTTTTTCTATTTTTGAATCATCAACTAATAAATATTTTTCTTCTGAATTGTTTAAAATAATTTCTTGAGTATAACTTTCTTCAAATGTAGAAGTCATAATATTATTTTCTTTTACCGCATTACAGCTAAAAAATACTTTATTAAAATTTGTATTCTTTAATATCATATTTGTTATTTCTCCTACAAATGATTTTGTTATTTTTCTAAATTCTCCCCCAATAAGAAGTACATCAAAAGTCTCACTTTTTTTTAAAAATAAAATTTCAAAAACAGGTAAACAATTTGTCAAAACCCTTAACGATTTAAGATTTATTTCTTTTGCTAACAATTCTACTGTAGTTCCAGGACCTAAAAAAATCGTATCTCCCTCTTCGATTAATTCCACAGCTTTTAATGCTATTTCTTTCTTTTTTTCCATATTTAAAACAGATTTATCCTCATGAGACAACTCCTTATATTGACTTTTAGCTCCTCCATGTATTCTTTTTAATACCCCTAATTTTTCAAGTTCAGTAAAGTCACGCCTCACTGTCATATCTGAAACATTTAAACTTTCTACTATATCAGAAACTCTTACTGTTCCTTTTTGTCCAATTATTTTTGTTATTGCTTCAAATCGTTCTTCTTTATTTAACATCTAAAAACACCTTCTTTTTTTATATTATAAAAAACAATTACTAAATATCAAAACTGTCTTAATTAATATTTTACAAAACTATATTAGATATGTTCGATAACCTAAGTTTTTTTATCTATACAAGGGGTCAAGACCCCTTGCTTCAAGATATTTATTTTATTAAATTCTAAGTTTGTATAGTTATCGAACAGGTCTATTAAATAAGATTTTTCTCTAAATCTCTATTTAAAAACAACCTTCACTTCTTTCCCATAAAACGCAACCCCAATCTTCAAAATATTCTTTATCCCTCTTGCCTTAAGCTTCGTATCATATTTCTTCTCATCAATCTGCTTCAACGCCTTCTGTGCTCTCTCTTCCATCCCCTTTTTCGTCTTCGATATTTTAAATTCCATAAGGTAAGCTTTCTCGTTACTTTTTATTGGAATCATTGCGAGGTCATATCTTCCATATCCACTCTCATCATTTGAAATAATCTCATATTTCCCCATTAAAAATCCAACAAGTCCTATCATAAACACCTGATAAATCTTCTCCATTTCCTTGTCCAAGTCAAAATGACTTAACATATTTATCATTATTTCTCCCAATGTCTTCTCAAATTTCTTAATATCT
>NZ_DBHIXN010000127.1:0-1767 GCF_057270615.1 Leptotrichia sp. | reverse complement strand
AACCTCTTCAATCTTATATTTCATATCAAAATACTCAAGCATTTCAATCACTTCATTTTCAAGAAGTCCAAAATATTCTGAATAATCCTTGCTTAAAATCGTATTTACATAAAGATTATTTAAACCAGAGAATATCCCTTCTTTTATGATTCTAGTTATTCCTGTTAAAATACCATATTTTAACGAATTATTAGTCTTTAACGCTGAACTATAAAATGTTTGAAAAAAATTTATTGCTTCATTGTAGTATCCTTTATCAAAAGCATTTATTATTGGAGCGTCGTATTCATCTATTAAAATTATGACTTTTTTTTCATAATACCTATAAAGACTATCTGCCAAAAATTTTAAAGACATTATGTAGTCTGCATCTTCTTTTTCATAAAGCACTTTTTCAAATTTTCTTTTATCCCATTCATTCATTTTTTCTCTAATATACTCAAATTCAACGTATAAATCAAAAATAAATAACTTCAATCTTTTTAAACATTCTTCCCAAGTGTCTCCTTTTAAATCCTTTAGTGAAATGAAAATTACAGGGTATTTCCCCTGCTCACTCATATATTCACTATCAGATACTTTCAAATTTTCAAAAAGTTTTTTATTTTCTTCTTTATTTTTTATATCAAAAAAATATTTCAACATCGACATATTCAATGTTTTTCCAAATCTTCGTGGTCTTGTAAATAATGTAACTTTCGACCTGTTCATTAACATTTCATCTATTAGTAAAGTTTTATCTATATAGTAATATCCTTCTTGTATCAACTCTTTAAAATCTTCAATTCCCACAGGAACAGCTTTTTTTCTCATAAAATCACTCCCTCTTTTATTTTTTTATAACTTTCAATATTATTAATTATACCACAACTTGATATTTAAAATAAAGTCGTTTGAACGCTCTGTGATGCTTTCTTTTTAAATTTGAGAATTTGAAATATTTTGAGAATTGGTTTGGGAAATATAGGCTTTAGAAGTTTAAGAGATTTTGAATTTACATAAAATTTTTACCCAACTTATTTTGATGGTACAACTCTCTATTTACTCACACTTTCTCAAATAATTTATTATTATCTTCATAATATCTACTTGTACTTTTTCTTTTATCATTTTCAACATTAAGAAAATAGTAAATTCTTTTATCCTTATCATGCCAACAAATTTTTTTAATAGTTGCTTTTTTATCAGGATATTTAATTAATTTAACTTTGGCACCTATATTAAATCGTGGACATTTTATTATTTCATAAAATTCCTTTCTTATTCTAATTACTTCTTGATTTTTACTTCCAAGCATTTTTATGCCTACATAATCTATTTCTTCAGTTTTACATTCTAATATTGTTCCCCATAAAATTGACATTGGATAACCAAAATTTTTATTAAAATTTTCGTATTTAAAAATATCATCAGAATGTATAATCTTGTCTGGAGAGGGAGAGTTATTTTTTAATACTCCACATGTTCCTATATAACTTTTATTCATTTTTGACCTTTCTCATCGTATAATTTAAATCCTTCGTTTACTTTCTACAACTAATTTTTCAATGTTTCCAGTTATTTTTCCGCCTTCCTGATTAAATCCAGTAAGCGTCATCGAATCTGTATTATTATGTACTTCATTAACATTTACAAAATTTTCATTTTGATAGTTAGTACTTTCTGTATTAAGATTTCCGTTGCTCTGAGAGATATTATTTCCACTTATTCCTTTAAACCTCTATTTAAAAACCACCTTCACTTCTTTCCCATAAAACGCAACCCCAA
>NZ_DBHIXN010000126.1:0-1789 GCF_057270615.1 Leptotrichia sp. | reverse complement strand
CTAGTTGATCCTTGTCCTTTTTTTGAGGCAAATAACTGTAAGTTTAATTTTAATAACATTTTCCAACCTCCTCGATCTCTTTCTTTTTTATTTCTTGAATTTTATCAAATCTTAGATTTGTGAATTTACTTTTTTTTAATTTCTTTAAGCTTCACAAAATTGTTATAACTTTTTGCAACATCTTTTATATACGAATACATTGACTCAACCAAAATATCCGCTTTTTTTAATTCATCATCAGTCAATCCAGAATTTTTTAAATCACAGGAAATATACCCATTTTTTTCAGTAAACTTCAATTTTCCTTTCAGTTTTAAAATTTCAATAAGTCCATTAACTGTCATTTGTCCTACTGATGAAACTGCCGCACAAATTATATCTTCTCCATATTCTGAAAAATTCGCATGTCCTCGTATTTCAAAATATGTTATTTTACTATCTTGTCTTTGAATTTCTATCTTTATCATTCAAACCACAACATCTTTCGCCAACTACAAAATCATACTAAAAAATATGATTAAGCATTAATTGATTTGATTTCAATTGCTGTAAAAGATTGTCTGTGTCCTTTTTTTCTGTAGTAAGTTTTTTTGTTATATTTAAAGTTAATTTTTTTATCAGCTTTTCCGTGTGATTTAACTGTAGCTACAACTTTAGCCCCTTCTACAACTGGAGTCCCAACTTTTACATTATCTCCTTCTCCAACTAATAGAACTTCGTTAATTTCGATGTCTGAATCAACATCAGCTGCTAATTTTTCAACTTTTAATACAGTTCCAACTTCTACTTTGTACTGTTTTCCACCTGTTTTAATTACTGCAAACATTTATGTTCACCTCCAAATAATTTATCGCTATTATTGGTATTAGCCACCAATTTTACGCGTACATCTTAATTAGTTTACTATATTTTTATTAATTTGTCAAATTATTTTTTTCTATAAACATTAAATCCAGTCGCCTGATTTGTAGCCATAATTGTAATATCTGAAATTTGTACGTGTTTTGGCTGATTTGCAATATAAACTATTGTATTGGCAATATCTTCTGGCTTTAATGCTTCAATGCCTTCGTAAACTTTTTTAGCCTGTTCCGTATTTCCGTGAAATCTTATATTACTAAAGTTAGTTTCCACAATTCCTGGTTGAACAGTTGTAACTTTTATATTTTTGTCAATTGTATCTATTCTAATTCCATCACTCAAGACTTTCACAGCTGATTTAGTCGCACAATACACGGCAGCCCCTGCATAAGCATAAATTCCAGCAGTTGATCCAATATTTATAATATGTCCCTCATTATTTTCAACCATGCTAGGCAAAATCTGTCTTGTGACATACAAAAGACCTTTTATATTTGTATTTATCATTTGTTCAATATCCATAATATCATAATTTTGAAATTTATCCAGTCCCAAAGCAAGTCCTGCATTATTTACAAGAATATCCACCTTTTTCACATCATCCAATATTTTTCGGCTAAATTTTACCACATCATTATATTTTGTAACATCAAGTACAAAAATATATGCATTAGTACCATATTTTCTATCAATATCCGCCTTTATCTCCTTCAATTTATCTGCATTTCTGGCACACAAAATCACATTATCCCCATTTTTAGCAAATGCATAAGCAGTTTTCTTCCCAATTCCACTTGTAGCACCAGTAATAAAAATATTCCTATTCCTGAACCTCCCACGACTAAAGTCGCAGGGTTCTAAAATCTTTAAAAATATTTAAAAATTTTCTAAGAAGTTTGATAGCTTTACACTACCCTTATTCTTTTAG
>NZ_DBHIXN010000125.1:0-1799 GCF_057270615.1 Leptotrichia sp. | reverse complement strand
GACTAGGAACAACCTGAAAGGTATCTGCCAACTGACTCCGTTGCAACTCCACAATTCCAGATTGATCTAAAATCGCCTTGATGTAGGCCTCAATATGATCCGATGTATTTTTAAATCTCATTACAAACCCACCTCTCTCTTTAAACCTTGACTATCTTTGACTATACTATCATTTAACACTCTATAAGTCAAATTTTTAGAGCTCAGCCCTTGAAAATACTGACTTTCTTTAAAAACATTTAGGCATTAAATCGCCTTAGTTTTTCTTGAAAGTTCCTAAAAAAGTCCACAAAAAAGAGCCCTGAAAAGGGCGTAACATTGACGAGTTCAGCAGGCAAGAACTAGCACCTTTGAAGGTGCTTTTTTATTCATCTAATCAATTATCAATAATAATGTTACAATAACTATAATATAAACAATAACTTTCTGAAAGGATTAACATGGATAAGATAGAAATGATTTCTTTTTCAATCCTACTTGATGAAGTTGCTGAAGTAAGGCAACTGCTTGAAAATATTGTAAGTTTGGATAAGACAGTTTATCCAGAACTATCAATAGGTATCCTTCCTTTTGTATCATCTCTCTGTGATGGAATACTAAAGTTTTTACCCAGAGATGTTCATAGTGATTTTCCAAATATTGGAGAACAGGAATTTCAAAAAATAATATCTAGTGTCCGAGTGAGTTATAAGCAATACTCTGATAAAAAATTTAGCAAGGCTAACAAACTGATACTTGAAATAGAGAGACGCTTTTATTCACAAATGGTAGAAAATTACAATTTATTTCAAAAACTCGTAATCAATATTTTTGGACAACATGATTTAGGGGTATATTACTTCAACGAAATTCCATACGCTAACACTAACCAATATCATATTTACCTAGAAAGTATTTTATCGAAAACTGATAAAAAGGATATTCCCTATTTTGATAAAAGAGCTACTGATTTATTTTTTGAATTTAGCAAAGCTTTAGGAACTTTAATTAATTCAGTAAATCAAAAAACTATTAAGAAGCCTACAATCCAGGATATTAAAATTGAAAACTTTGAACAACGTGATTTTTTCTTATTTGAATCTAAAAGAAGGAATTTTTTAACAGGAGTTCTGCCTACGGGCACTCAGTTATTCTTATTTAACATATTATGCCAGAATAATTTTGTAGTACATATTATGCCAAGTGTCTTAAAATCAAAAAATTACTTTTTTACACGCTCGCTAAGCCAATGCTATTTAGTTAGTATTACAGCCTTACGCTTGATTCTTAATAAGGAAAGCTCTTTATTTCCTGATTTCCAACGGGAGGAAGTTGTTGATATCCTTGATCGCAAAGAAAAAGTTTTTAACTTCCGACAAGATTTTAGAAATAATATATTTCATTATAAAATTTCAAATGTCCCATTACAAATATTTACCAATCCCCCGAAATTCTTTGAAGAACTGATTGAATTTCATTCCTCAAAAAATTTTAAAGAGTATCAAAAACTATTATTGGAAGAAATCTTAAAAATAAATGACATAATCAATTCATTTATCAATTGAAAATTAGGTCTTATTTCAGAAAAATAGTTTCATCTCAATTCTATTTTAGAAAAACTAATACTTTTTTCTAAAAACAATAAGTTTTTACCCCCTTTTTCTCTGAACATCTCCGACTTGGAAAAAGTTCCCTTCACCGGTACCCTAATGGGCAGAAAGATTTTTTAAAAGGTGGGGGGGAGTCAATATCCTTTCAATTCCAAAAATCTTTTAGCGATTACCTTTCTACGGCTATTTATATAACGAGTAGTTTTATTT
>NZ_DBHIXN010000124.1:0-1830 GCF_057270615.1 Leptotrichia sp. | reverse complement strand
TTCAAGTAATCCTCCTCCACATCTTCCGGCATATTTTAAGAACTCCCTGAAATCTACTTTTGCTTCTATATCATATAGCTTTTCAATTTTAGTTATTTCTTCTTCACTGTATCCTATTGCCTTTCTTTCATTTTTCTTTAGATATTCTTTTAGTATATCCATATATCTTTTATTCATCTTATCTTCCTTTCTCTTACGGATTTATTCCTGTTGTTCCTTCATAAATGGTTATTCTCATATCAGGATTATCTTTTGCAAAATCAAACATTGAAGAATTACAGTTTGGACACATACCTCTCACTTCTTTTATAGTAACTTCTTTTGGAGCATTTCCACACCTTGCTTTAAACTTCTATTTATAAACAGATTCCACTTTTTCTATTCATATTATTAAATATTTCTATAACTATATTTTAATAGACAGATTTCTTTTTAGCCATAATAAAAAACCTCCAAATATTATATAGTTATTTTATCATATATTATTTAGAGGTTTAAACAAAATTCTGGACACTCTCATTTATTTTATTTTTCCATTTTTGTATGTTTTTCTCTTTTTATCTTTATAAGTTTCTTTTCTATCTGAAATTTCTATAATTAATATTAATAAAATATCATTTTTTATTTCAGCTACGATTCTATAAGAGCCTACTCTATATCTCCATAATCCTTTTAAATTTCCTGTTAGTGCTTTTCCTCTTTGCTTTGGATTTTGTGTACCTATTAAATTTTCTGAAATCCATTTTTTTAGAAGTTTAGCAATTGCTTTATTTGATTTAATTAATTTTTTTAGATCTTTTTCTGCAGATTCAGTAAATTTTACTTCATAAAATTTTTTTTCCATTATAATCCTAGCCTTTTAAAAACTTCTTCAGCAGAAGCATTTTTTTCAGATTTTGAATTTTCCCATCTTCTTAATATTCTTTTTTCATCTTCTTCAGTTATTTCATCATATATTTTGTCTAAAATTAAATTACGGACAAAAGATGACATATTAAGATTATTTATATTTGAATATTCTTTTAAAAGTTCTAAATCTTCTTTTTCCATTCTCAATGATAATGTAGGCATTTTTTATCCCTCCATTTGTAATATTTATATTACAATTGTACCAAGTATTATTCTGTTTGTCAAGATATAAAAAATTTTAAGATAGTAAATCGATATGGATTTTACTCAAGATGTATTTCCGATAAACTCAAAAAAACAATTGAACCTTTTAAGAGAAATGTTGCAGAAATATTCCTTTTATACAAAACTTTTTGAATGCCCCCTTTTTACTATCCTAACTGTAAAGGTGAACTACTCCCGTTTTTAGAAGCGGAAGCTTCTTGGGAAGTATCTGCTTTTGTTAGCCAAATATATTTACCAAGCTCTTCGGGTAGTTCCTACCCTGTTTTTTTGTTTCCTAATATTTTAACATTTCTTTTCCAATATCTCTTATATTCAGTGCCGCATTGTAATCTCTATCAATTTCAATTCCACAGCACTCACATTTATAACTTCTTTCTGATAATTTCAGTTCCTCTTTAATATTTCCACATTTACTGCAAGTTTTCGACGATGGAAACCACTTATCTATCTTCAAAAATTGTTTCCCTAAAAACATCAACTTGTACTCAAGCATCCTCAAAAACATTCCCCATCCATTATCTCCTACACTTTTACCAAAATTTAATGCCTGGCTCATCCCTTTCATATTCAAATCCTCAACAACCACAGCATTGTATTCTTCAGACAATTTTTTCGATAATTTATGCAAAAAATCTCTTCGACAATTTTTGATATACTCATGCAATCTTGATATTTTCATTTTTTGTTTATACCAAT
>NZ_DBHIXN010000123.1:0-1850 GCF_057270615.1 Leptotrichia sp. | reverse complement strand
ACCTTATGAAGTTTTCTATGAAGAAAATGTGCACTTATTTTGACAATTCAAGATAATAAAAAAAAGGGTAAAGCTATTAATCATGGCTTTATTTTAGAACCAATTTTACACAGATTCATTCAGTCATATTTTTCTAATTACACTTCATACGGTGTTGTATATAAACATAGTTGGTTTAATTTTAATAGTACAAATATGATATCTCCTGAGCAAGTTATTGATTTTAAAAAACAATCATTTATTTCAAGGATAGTAAGAAAATTATTAAATAAGGAAAACAAAACATTTGCTTTTTTTAATATTCTAACATACAAAGGAAAAGGTGACGAAAAATTAAAATATGCTGGTGATAATCAGCATGAAATGAACATATTTACTCAAAAATTAAATGATTTGAACTTTATAGAATTAGAAAACTTTATAAAAAATAATAAGGAAATTTATAATCATATAGTTAAGGAAATTCCTGAAAAAAGAATAGAGGTCGAGGCGTCTTTTTTAACAACATACTTAAATAAAAAAGAAATAACTTATAAAGAATTTTCTTCTGAAATAAAGTTTTTGTATGATTTTGAAACAGAGTTTTCTAATTTTTTAGTCCATTTAATGCAATTAAATGATAGATTGATTGATTATTGGTGTACTATTTTCTATATTGAAGGTGTTCCCTCAGAGAAGACACAAAATCAAATTAAAGAAATAAATAAGAGTATTAGGGAGTTAAAAGAGGATAAAGATAAAATTGTTGGATTTAATTTTATGTTTCCATTGTTGAGACTATTGGATATTTCCTTGAGGATAGAAGATGACGATTTAAAGAAAATTTCTCCTTTATCTGTTAATATTGACGGATTTACATATGAAGAAGACAATTTGCAGAAATATTATCAAAATAATTCTAGTACAATAAATAAAAGAAGTGAGACCAAGTATTATTATATTTTAGAGCGAATTAGAAATGCTATAGCTCATGGACATATTACAACATATCTTGATTCCAATAGTAATATTGTTTACAAGTTGGAAGATATTTGGAATAATAGGATTGAAAAAGTAGAGATTGATTATGACTCAATGATGAATTTTTTAGAGCAGCCTATTTTTACAGAGCGGTAACATCTAAAGTATGAACCTAATTTTAGATTAACCAGATTTTCTCTAGTTACTTTTTGAAAAGTATATATGAAGAGTGTTTAAAAAACAGAGGATTTATTGTTGATGAAAGAATTTGTTTAAAAGTACATTATAATTTGATTGAATATTGACCTTGTCAAGAGTTTAGTCTTGTGGCTTTTGTTCAAGCTGATATCGGCTACAGATCTGTTCAGGCTACCGGGATGATTTTAATACGTCCTCAATTTCCTATTTCAACGTTGGTGTAAAACGAGACTTTCGGACTTTTTGTTTAGCCCTGTGGTCGTACTGTTCCTGTGCTAAGGTTGCGGAATAACCATTTTGGCATCGTCTTAACTCTCTTCAAATGGTAGACTTATGGACGCCAAGTTTACTTGCAATTTGGCAAGGTTTCAAACCTACTTCCAAGTAGGTTTCTATCTTTATTCGGTCAGTTATGGTAAGATGGAAGTAGCTCATAGTTTTTCCTCGGGGTTCTGTTTGTGTAGTTACTTACAGTTTACACCAATGAAACGCTATGAGTTTTTTTGTTGTACTATATTTTACAATTTGTCTCATATAAAAAAGTTCCCGCAACTGTTTAACTCGCAAAAAATATGGTATAGTTATTAAGATAGAAAATGCACAAGTTGTGGAGGAAAAAATCATGGGTATTTTTGCAGGTTTGATGGGCAATGCCTCTCAAAAAAATGTCGACAAGGTGGAAAGAGATCTGG
>NZ_DBHIXN010000122.1:0-1854 GCF_057270615.1 Leptotrichia sp. | reverse complement strand
CGCCTAAAATACTTGGATTTGTCCTGGGAAGATAGGTAATTGCCAAACTTTTTTATTTTTTAAAAATTATGTTAACTGATTATAGTATATTTAATAGATTTGAAAGAGGCTGTGTTAAAAAGTTATAAGTTTAGCTTCTTTTTTTATTAGAAAAAGACAAGTGAATATTTATTTTAATTTTGAAGATAAATATCAGGTTTAATATGCTGGAAAGATTTATAACGTATTTGTTATTTAAATGAGAGTTGTCATAAGTAGATACAGGGATATAACGATGATACCCCTGATAAAAAAAGAAAAAATATTATTTTAGTGGTATAACAAATTTATGTTATTTCTTATTGAAACATAAAAGTTATTACAAATTTTGTTTAACAAGAGAATAATTGTTAGAAAATAAATAAAATATTATTTCTATTTTTTAAATAGAGTTTAGTATCAAAACATAAGTTTTGTTCTAAATTTATATTTTTAGTAAAATAGTTATAATTTTTGCGTTCAGTTTTAAATTAGTTTTACTATAATTCAATGTATTTTTCATTTTCAAAAGTAAAAATTTTGTATTGACCATTACCTATTAATTTTCGTTCATCCAGATCATCGGCTTCTTTATTTTGAATGTGATTAAAAAATAATTCTAGAACGGTTCCATGTGTTACAACTAAAATATTTCCTGATTTTTGTTCTTTTCTAATTTTATGTAATCCTTTTAAAAAACGTTCTAATCCGTCTTTTAATTCTTCTCCTTTTATATTTTTTGCATTATAGTTTTTTACATCATAAAAATAGTTATGAGCTTCTTCTGGAAATTTAAGGAAAGTTTCTTTGAATGTCATTCCTTGCCATTCTCCAAAATAAATTTCATTTAATTCAGATAGTTTTTGTAATTTTAATTTGTGATCAGCAGTTTTTGATTTTTCATAGTTGTTATTTTGTAAAATTATCTCTGCAGTAGCAATTGTTCTTCCTACTTGGCTTGTGTAAACTGCTTTAAATTTTGTATCTTTAAGCTTTATGGCAGTTTCTTTTACTTTTTCAATTCCTTTTAATGTAAGTGGCGAATTTAGCTGTCCTTGAAATTTTTCCAGTACATTCCACTCAGTTTGTCCGTGTCTAACAATGTAAAGTTTTAATTTATTATCCATACTTTTTTTATCCTTTCTGTAATTTTTTCGTGTAATATTTATTAAAAATAATAGATATGTTCAATAACTAGTATTTTTTATTTTTTAAATATATACTAAAACTCATTCAAAATTGAACTATTAAAGATTATATAAACTTAGGTTTTGAGTAAAATAGCTATAATTTTTAAGTTCAGTTTTAAATTAGTTTTGCTATATTATATCATTTTCTATAGGTGAACTACTCCCGCTTTTAGAAGCGGGAGCTTCTTGGAAAGTATCTGCTTCTGTTAGCCAAATATATTTACCAAGCTCTTCGGACAGTCCCTGCCCTGTTTTTTTGTTTCCTAATATTTCAACATTTCTTTTCCAACAGCTCTTATATTCAGTGCCGCATTGTAATCTCTATCAATTTCAATTCCACAACACTCACATTTATAACTTCTTTCTGATAATTTCAGTTCCTCTTTAATATTTCCACATTTACTGCAAGTTTTCGATGATGGAAACCACTTATCTATCTTCAAAAATTGCTTTCCTAAAAACATCAGTTTATACTCAAGCATCCTCAAAAACATTCCCCATCCATTATCTCCTACACTTTTCCCAAAATTTAATGCCTGACTCATCCCTTTCATATTCAAATCCTCAACAATCACAGCATTATGTTTTTTGGACAATTTTTTCGATAATTTATGCAAAAAATCTCTTCGACAATTTTTAATATACT
>NZ_DBHIXN010000121.1:0-1877 GCF_057270615.1 Leptotrichia sp. | reverse complement strand
GCTTTTCAGAAGATGAGATTGTCAATTTATTTTTTAGAAAAGATGCTTAGAAGAAATTGAATGGAAATTTATTAGGATTATTTGTGAAAGTATAGAAAAGCCTTGATTTTAAGGCTTTTTTTCATTTTCCAATAAAGAACTTGACATTATGAGTTTAATACATTATAATACAAATACATACCAGTGGTATGAAAAGGAGGACTAAAATGGCAAGAAATAGAAATCCGGAAGAAACAAGAAGAAAAATATTAGAAGTTTCTAAAGATTTATTTTTAGAAAAAGGATTTGATAATACCTCAATACAAGATATAATCGATGGGTTAGGTGGATTGACGAAAGGTGTTATTTATCATCATTTTGAGTCTAAAGATGAAATATTGCAATCAATCATTAGCGAAAATAATCAAGAAATTCTAAATTACAATTGGAGAGGAGATACTGCATTAGAAAAAATACAAAATTCTTTGATGGATGCTTTCTCTGATTTGGAACAACAGAGGCTTGTATACTCAGCTTCAATTATGTTAAGAAGCCCACGTTTATTAGGTGAACAGTATCTAAATTTATTTTCTGATTTTTTACCAGGGATTAGAGAAAAAGTTTTCGAAGGTGTTGAAGATAAATCAATTAAAACAGAATATCCAGAAGAGCTTGCTGATTTGATTGTTTTAACATTGAATATTTGGATTGGGTTTCAAATTTCTATTTATTCAGTAGAAGACTTAAAGCGTAAAATGAATTTCATTAAACTTACTTTTGAAGGACTAGGGGTGCAGTTGATTTCTGATGAAATGATGGAAGTAATTTTCAACTTATTTGATCACTTAAAAAGTGCCAAATAAATTTTAAGTATTGATATTTTAAAAAATACCATACTCTAGATATGGTATTAAAAATACTATTATACATACCTTTAGTATGTTTCTTTTTTAGTTTTTACATACCAGAAGTATGTAAAGTGCTTTTTGACTAGCGTCATTAATATTAACAAAATTTTTTGGAGGAAAAATCTATGTTTTCGCTTATTAAAATTGAATTAAATAAAGTTTCAAAATCAAAATTATTTTTAGCCTGGTTGTGTACTATATTTATAGTGTTAGGTATTACAGCAATCATTATTATGGGATTAGGTACTGACAATAAACTAGGAGAATTCACTGGACAGGATTCTAATATTATTAGAATTACTGGTAAATGGGAAGGTTGGGCAATTGTAGCTTCATTGTTTTCATCTTTATTTACAAAAGCAGCATTTTTGATTTTCGAATCTTATTTATTGTCTACGATTATTATTGATGAATTTAAACGAAGAACAATTTTTCAGCTGTTTTCCTACCCTGTTTCTAAAATAAAGTTACTATGGGGAAAAGTGCTTACAGTAATTCTGATATCATTTATTGCTCATTTTACTGCACATTTAGTGATTCAATTATTAATTAAATTAGTAGCAGTTTTAACTGAATCAAATTATATCCCAGTAGCTAATCAAATGATTGACTTAGCTGGAATTACGTTTGGGACGGTATTAATCGGAATACTACCATTTGTTTTAGGTATGATTAAGCATTCAACAGCTATAACAATGCTTACAGGACTTGGTTTAGCAGCATTACTTTCAAATGTAAGTCCAGGAAGTTTATCTAATAATATTGCTGATAACTTATTCTTTTTGATATTTGCAAGTTTCATAAGTTTAATGATTGTTTCGTGTTCAATTTATACTATTTCAAAATCAGATATTAATATCAAGTAGTATATCTGAATTTAATGGAAGTAAAGTGATAATTCTTTGATGATTGCTTTAGAAGAAAAGCTGTATAAATTAGTATTTATGCTCCTGAAGAAAAATTCTTGCATTTAAAGCTAGATATAGAAAG
>NZ_DBHIXN010000120.1:0-1887 GCF_057270615.1 Leptotrichia sp. | reverse complement strand
TCAGAGAAATGACTGAAGTTGAAAAAATAAAAGCTGGTAAGACAGTTTTAAGCGATGGAAGTTATTTGGATGAGGTTAATGAAACAATTGTTACGATTGCAAAACCAAACGATTGGAGTGTATGGGACAAGAATAGCAATACTTGGAAAGTTGACAATGATTTATTAAATGCAAAATTAAAAGAGTTAAGGGAAAAAGCATTGAAAGACTTAGCAGAAGCTAAATCAAACTTTTTAAATCAAGCACTTGAAATTGAAAAAGCTGGTAAAAAATACATATTTGAAAATAACGAAAGAAATAGAAACAGCTTATCTCTTAAAATGTCTTTGATGTGGACTTTAGAACAAGACAAGATTGAAAAAGTAAAAGTGCAAAATGAAAAAGGATTGGTTGAATTTATCGAATTGAATCGAGCTGAATTAAAAGTTTTGGCTAAAAAGATTCAGGACATCTTGGAAGTTGCTGACATGGCAGAGCAAATGGCAGTTGTTGGGATTAGTAGATACACTATTGATCAGATGCTAGAACTTAATGTAAAAGATTTTTTTCAAAATTAAAAAAAGGAGTGATGTAAATGGATAGATTTGGAAAAATATTTGATTATTTACTAAAAGTTGAAGGTGGATACTCAAATGATAAATATGATGCTGGAGGAAAAACAAAATACGGAATAACTGAAGAAGAAGCAAGAAAATTTGGATATAAGGGGAATATGCAAGATTTAACAATAGATTTTGCAAAAAATATATATCTAAAAAAATATTATTTAGGAAACAAGCTAGATAAAGTTGCAAATGATAAAGTGGCACTATCTATATGCGACTGGACTGTAAATAGTGGCAAAAACGGAATCAAAAATGCACAGATTGCTATAAATCAGATTACAAATGCAAATCTTGATGTAGACGGAATAATTGGAAACAAAACATTGGAAGCGTTGAATGCAGCAGATCCCGAAAAATTTTTGGAAGTTTATCATAACTTGCAGAGAATTTATTACAGAAGCAAGGTTGAAGGTGACAAGACTCAAAAAGGATTTTTGACAGGCTGGCTAAATAGAGTTCAGAAAAAGGAGGAATATTTGAAAGATTGGGACAAGGAAAATGCAACAACAGAGAATAAAACGTATTCTTTCAGCCAAGAAAGTTTGGATAAAATGAAAAAAGTACATCCAAAGTTAGTTGAAGTTATGAAAGCTGCAATTGTAAATAGTCCGTTTGATTTTAGAATCACAGACGGTGCTAGAACAACAGAGGAACAGTTTGCTTTGTATCAAATCGGAAGAAGTAAGCCAGGTAGAATTGTAACAAATTGTGATGGAAAAAGAGCGAAATCAAACCATCAAATCAAAACCGATGGATTTGGGCATGCTGTTGACATTTTCCCTTGCGGAGTAATTGAAAACGGAGCATACAGAAAATTCACATCCTCTGAAGGATATGATGATAAAAAATTAAAATTAATAGCAGATCATATTTTGGCAGTAGCAAAAAGTAAAAAAATTAATATTGAATGGGGTGGAAACTGGAAAATGCACGATACACCACATTTTGAACTTAAATAGTAAAAAAAAGGCTTTATTACAAGCCGTATAAGAACGTTAAAAAAGTTTTTGGATAAATTGGTCGCTTAGTAAGATAAAATTAATTGTAGGGCTTGCTAGGCGGCTTAGAATTGATATTAACAAAAATAACAAAATAGGAGTGATAAAAATGGATAAAATGGTAAAAATTTGGATAATTAACAAAGCAACAGAGATGGTAAAAAGTAAAATTTATAAAAATGAGATTGTGAACAAAGCAAAAACAGGAGCAGAAAAATTTGATGTGATAGCAAAAGACTTTTGGGAAAAATTGGAAAGTTACATTTTGAAAGAAAAAGAAATTG
>NZ_DBHIXN010000119.1:0-1910 GCF_057270615.1 Leptotrichia sp. | reverse complement strand
TTCGTAAACAGTACTTTATGTATTTTTACTGTCTACTTAAGTAGGACTATATCAACAGGACTAAGGCCTTTTCTTAATTTATTTGTCTAACTTTTTGAGATTAGCACACAGTATAAGTCAACAACTACTTTTTTATTGTTTAGTTCTATCTCAAATATTATTCAATCAAAACAACTTTTTGATGATTTCTGAGACATTATTTTTTCCAGCTCGCCCATCACTTGGTGTCTTAGCCATGGTAATAGTATAACGATTATCATCAAAATATGTTAACATTTACTATGGAAATTATTGAAAAATTAATGTTCTCTAATCTCGATATATTTAGTATTCCCAATAGTTATCTCACCTTTGTCGCAATTATACTCATATTTCAAAAATTTATCCTTGTTAACATTAATGTCAAATCCTGACACTAGAAAAACATTTTCAGGAATTGCATATTTTTCGTTTAGATGATAAATCTCTTGAGATTTCGATCTAGTTTCAACTATAATTCTTTGGTTAATATCCAAACAAAGTACATTTTCCTTTTCTGTTAAATCTTTACCTAACAAAACTTTTTTATCTGATTCTTTAAAATATACTTTATTTCCAAATCTATTTTTAGGAACCTTATATTTTACATATAGTTCTTTTTTTACTTTAGAATATGCATGTATAAAAGTAAAATTACTAATTTTTATAGTATGATCATCCTGAATCTCAATACTGACATTTGTATTCTGTATTTTTATCTTTTTATCATTTTTATCTAATTTATAAGCTGTTTTTCCTATAAATAATAGATTACCTAGAATATGAAAACTTGAAACAGAATATAAAAACTCCCTCTTATCAAATCCATACTTATTCATCAAGTACCAGTGTCCTTGAATATCAATACCTGATTTCCCACCACTAATAAATTTTAACAATATATTTGCCTTGGGATTCCTATAAAAGAAACGACTATATAACCATAATAATACCATTCCAATAGCTTCAATAACAATAAATCTAAATAGAGAGGTCATTATATAAACAAATATTATGTTGTAAGTTGAGTTTTTCTTATATACAAAAAAATAATAAACTCTCATTTGCTTATCAAAAGTAACATTTTCTATCTTATAATCAGCACCTCGATACTCTACAGTTAAATTTTTAATTGAATATAATCTATCTATTATTTTATCTAATTCTAAACTTATTATTCCCTGTCTTGCATGTTCTCCATCAATAAAATCAAGAAGATATGTGGTATCTTTTAAAGTACTATTTCCAATTGTCTTTATTTCTTTACCATCGTTAAACAATCTAACTTCTTTAGGTACATACTTAATATACTCTAATTTATTTTGTAATAAATATTTCTCAACATTTTGAGATGATATTAGCATTACTGAAACAAATAATATTGGTGCCAATAAAACCACTATCACTCTTCCACGTACTAAAATAGAGCTTGCTCTTAAAGATAAATTATCTCCAAAATATTTTGTAAACAAATCTTCTGTAAATAACATAGAAGCAACTGCCAAGATAGCAGAAAGAAATCCCCATTGAGAAATAGTAAGCCAACCAAATAATATCAAAATACCAACAACTATAATACTAGTTATAATTATAGTGATAGGTGACATATATTTTTTATAATATGAAAATAGAAAAATAAAAATCACCAATGAAACTAACAATATTGTAAAAATATAACTCATCATAACCTCCAATTACGATTTTTATTATATCAAAAAGCAATACTCCATCCAAATAAATTATTGTTGATAAAAAAGACATACATTGAAGTTATTTTAAAATCCAATAAATCCTCTTTCGCTAATAGCATTTACCTCAGGCATTTGATATAATTTTCCTCAGAGGTATTTTTATTTATGAAGAAACAAGCTTTTAGTTCTGAACAGTATTTG
>NZ_DBHIXN010000118.1:0-1918 GCF_057270615.1 Leptotrichia sp. | reverse complement strand
CACGGTTTTGCTCCGTGTCTACATACAAGTTTCCCTATATGCTTACTAAAATTTTTGTGCAATTCGTCTCACGAATAAAGTTGCGAGTATTATTGCACTATTTAATAAAAAAGTTCCTATACGTCTTTTCCTCAAAAATTTTCCTCAAATCAACAGGAACTCCAATAACAATCGGATTTTTTGCACTTGAATACCTATCTAGCAAAACTTTAAAATAAACTGCAAGCAGATATTTTCCAATTGTAGTTTTATGCTTTTTGCTTTCCATTTTCAAATCATCAGCAGAAATCTCGCCAGTCGTAATATGATACTGCCCCTTCTCCAGTATTTTTATTGGCAAATGAAATGCAGATTTTATCGTAGTTTCCTTACTTACTTTCCGCATATATTTTTCATAAAGGTCAATATATTTACTTTCCTTTATACTATTTTCCTCATCATAATTTCCAAATATTTCTTCATTCTTTTCCAAAATCTTTTTTTTATTTTCTAAAAAACTCTTATTTTCAAAATTTTTAATTTTATTGTCATTTATTTTTGAAAAATCAATCATTTCTTTTAACTTTTTCTCTTTTACTTTAAATTTATCTCCAATTTCGTTTTTTGCTTTATCTTCAATTATAGTATCTGTATTTCTGAAGTTTCTGCTCCTGCTATCTTTAGAAAAATACTTTACTTCCACATATTCTTCAATTA
This sequence comes from Leptotrichia sp., assembly GCF_057270615.1. Lineage (NCBI taxonomy): Bacteria > Fusobacteriati > Fusobacteriota > Fusobacteriia > Fusobacteriales > Leptotrichiaceae > Leptotrichia > Leptotrichia sp. Next base: position 1,222 of record NZ_DBHIXN010000118.1, on the reverse strand, counting down.
AATCCTGAAAAAATAGCATTGCACCCTTCCCATCTGTTAAAAAATGTGCGATTTCTATTGATAATTTATTATTAAAATAAATAATTCGCAACGGATTATCCTTTTGTATATCCGTACAAGGATAAGTTTTTTCCTCTTCAATCATAAAATGTGTCTTTTTCTGCTGTAAATAATTCCAAAAAATTCCTTTTTTCAATTCAGAATTCTGAACCTCCCACAACTAAAGTCACAGGGTTCTAAAATCTTTAAAAACATTTAAAAATTTTCTAAGAAGTTTGATAGCTTTACACCACCCTTATTCTTTTAGGCGTGTCCAGCTCACCTCTATTGTATAGGATACTTAAATCCACAACTTTACTTTTCCTTAATATGTTTAATGCTCCATTACAATCTGCATTTAATTGATAGCCTTTACTTGTTTGATATAGTCCTCTTTTTATTCTTTTTCCACTGAATATATATTCTTTTTGATTTTCTTTATCATATATCGGGATTTCATCTCCATCAAAGAAACTTGCTTTTGATGTATAACTTTCTTCTTGCAGCTTAAATTCTATTCCATATAGTTTACATAGATATATTAATTTATCTCTTAATTTTCCATATGGTATATTTACAAAGTTTTGATTATTTATACTTCCTATATTTGAATTTCTTTGAAAATCTTCATTATATCCTAGAACTATTTTTCCTATATCATTATTAAGACAATAATTTACAATTATTCTTGCCGCTTTTGAAAGATAATCTTCTATACGATTATTTCTCTTTCTAGTTATTCTCTTTTGTCTTAATGTTATATGCTCTATCTTTTGTTTATCTTTAATGCTTTGCAATTTTGCATTTGTCTTATTATAGTATTGATTTATTGATTTTAATTTTCTACCATCTATTATGAATGATGCTCCATTATTAGTTACACAAGTACAAAGATTGTCTATACCTAAATCAATTCCTAGTGCATTGTTTTCATTTAATTCCCTTTGAACTTCTTCTACCTCATAAGTATATTGAATTTCAAAGTACCTAGAATGTTGTTTTGGTATTATTCTAATTTCTTTTATCTTCTTGTTTTTTAATACTGGGGGTAGTTTTATTGCGATTTCCTTATGTATCTTTCTAAATGAATTTGAATAAGGAACTATCAACATATCATCTTTTAATCTAACAAAACCTATAACAAGAGTTGTAAAACCATCTTTAGTAAGATAATTTGGTAATT
>NZ_DBHIXN010000117.1:0-2010 GCF_057270615.1 Leptotrichia sp. | reverse complement strand
TTAATACCTTTTAATAAATAGCAATTTACAAACTTGTAGAAATGATATAAAAAAAGGGGCTGTCTCAAAATGGTTAAAATTTTGAGTTCAGCTTCTTTTTTTCTGAAAAAAGAAAAAACCGAGATAAAATCTCGGCAAAATGGTATAATTGAATTATGACAAAAAACAATAACCATTCAACTAATTCTACTACATTTTTTCCAAATTATCAATTGTTTTTGCCTATGGATATTGGAGTGAATATCTCTGAATCATCGCCTGTTAGAGTAATTAGCAAATTATTGGAGGGATTAGACTATAGATATTTAATGCAAGCATACTCTAAAAATAAAGGCCGTAAGCATAAAATTGAAGCTGATAAAATGTTTTTTATCATTGCATATGCCATGTTTGACAGTGTCAGTACTACTAGAGCTATTGAGAAAAATTGTAGGGAAAATATTAATTACATGTGGATCTTAAGGGGAAGCTCTGCCCCTGATCATAACACAGTTGCCAGATTTATTTCCAGCTGTAAAATAGAAATTGAAGATCTGTTCTATCAGCTGATAAATAAATTAATCAAATTAAATGAAATTGATTTGGAAAATGTATTTATTGACGGTACGAAAATTGAAGCCAATGCAAATAAATATACATTTGTATGGAAGAAGGCGGTTAACAAATTTTATGAAAAATTAAAAATTAAGGTAAATGATTTCTGGCATTCATTTAATGAAAATAACAATACTGAATTTAACGATATCTATGAAATAGAAAAGCATCTGGAAAAAGAAATCTTAGATAAGAATATTGAATTTGTTTATGGAAAGGGAGTCCGTAAAACTCAACAGCAGAGAGATTATGAAACTGTAACTTCCTACATAGCAAAGGAAAATGAGTATAGTATGCATCTTAAAATTTGTGGTAATAGAAACAGTTACTCTAAAACAGATAAGGATGCAACGTTTATGAGAATGAAGGATGACTACATGAAAAACGGTCAGCTGAAACCGGCATATAATTTACAGATAGGCGTAAATTCTGAATATATTGTGGGTCTGGATTTGTTTCCTAATCCTACAGATGTAAGAACACTTATTCCATTTTTATCAGTATTGGAAAGTAAAAACTTAAAATTTAGAAATATTGTTGCAGATGCAGGATATGAAAGTGAAGAAAACTATGAATATCTTTTTAATAATAATTATACTCCATATATAAAGCCACAAAATTATGAAAAGCAGAAAACCCGAAAATTTAAACATGATATTTCTAAGGTGGAAAACATGTCATTTAATGAAGAAATGGATACATACACATGTGCAAATAATCAAAAACTTGAATTTAAGTATACGTCAAAACAAAAAAATAGAAGTGGATATATATCAGAAAAGAAAGTATATGAATGCAATAACTGTGAAGGATGCCCTTTTGCAGTAAAATGTAAAAGTACATCTCATAACAAAAAACTTTATGTAGCAGATAATTTTTTAAGATTTAGAAAACAGTCACAGGAAAATATAGCAACAGAAAAAGGAATAATGCTTAGAGTGAATAGGAGTATTCAGGTTGAAGGGGCATTTGGAGTGTTAAAACAGAACATGAACTTTAAACGTTTTAAATACCGTGAAAGATCTAAAACTAAAGTTGAAGTTTTACTATTTGCTATTGGATATAATTTAAGAAAATATGTTCATAAAAAAGTTCAAGGACGTGAAGGCATGAAACTTCATAAATTAGCTATTAACTAAGTTTTAAGAAAGATAAGGTTCTCTAATTTTTTAGTGCAATTTTTCTTTGATTAGAAAAAATTCTAATCAGATAACTGTAAAAAATTTAGAGAGCTTTTAATTTGAACAAAAAAATAGAAGCTGAACTCAAAATTTTAACCATTTTGAGACAGCCCCTTTAAATAAAGAACAATTTTCTAACCTTGTTCAATATAGGAAAAACTATGAAAATTATTATGGAAAAGAAGTGGAGAGATAAAAAGCTATAAGCGTTGCTTACATTTATTAAAAAGACTTG
>NZ_DBHIXN010000116.1:0-2049 GCF_057270615.1 Leptotrichia sp. | reverse complement strand
TTTGTTAATTAAAAATTTGATTAAATTTATTTGCCCCTATATTTTTTACTCTGTCGCATACTCAACTGCCCGTTGACGAACACGGTACTCTTCTGATATACTATTCAGAGAAAGGTTTCTCCTTATGTAGTTTTGATTGGTTTACATTATATCAGAAACCTTTCTTTTTTTCTTCTTTTTTGTCACATATGTATTGTGCCACGACACTCTCCTTTAACTTAAAGTAAAAAAAAATCAATTTCTCTATTATTCCATGTTATACTTGACTTATCAAAATTATTTTAAAAATTTAGAGGTGATTATTTATGAAATCAGGTTATGAAATTTTAAACGATCCTTTTCTTAACAAAGGAACGGCGTTCACAAAAGAAGAAAGAGAAAAATATGGGTTATTAGGACTATTACCAGCACAATTTCAAACGATAGAAATTCAAGCGAAACAAGTTTACAAACAATTTCAAGCGAAAGATAAATTAATAGAAAAAAGACATTTTTTGATGGAAATTTTTAATACAAATAGAACATTGTTTTATTATTTATTTAATGAACATGTTGTTGAGTTTATGCCTATTGTTTATGATCCTGTAATTGCAGAAAGTATAGAAAATTATAGTGAGTTATTTGTAAATCCTCAAAATGCAGCTTATTTGTCAGTAAAAGAACCAGAAAATATAGAAACAATTTTAAAAAATGCCGCAAGTGATAGAAATATTCGATTGATAGTTGTTACAGATGCTGAAGGGATTTTAGGAATTGGGGATTGGGGGACTAATGGAGTGGATATTTCAGTTGGAAAGTTAATGGTTTATACTGCCGCAGCTGGAATTGATCCTTCTACAGTTCTTCCAGTTGTGATTGATGCAGGTACGAATAGAAAAGAATTGTTGGAGAATGAATTTTATTTGGGAAATAAATTTGAAAGAGTTAGAGGCGACGAATATTATAATTTTATTGATAAATTTGTAAAAACAGCTGAGAAAATTTTCCCGGATTTGTATCTTCATTGGGAAGATTTTGGAAGATTAAATGCTGCTAATATTTTGAAAAAGTATGAAAATAAAATTGCAACTTTTAATGATGACATACAGGGGACAGGAATTATTACGTTAGCTGGAATTTTAGGAGCATTAAAAATTTCTGGCGAAAAACTTACAGATCAAGTTTACATGTGTTTTGGTGCAGGAACTGCTGGAGCTGGAATTGCTAAAAGAATTTTTGATGAAATGATTGAACAAGGACTTTCTGAAGCAGAAGCAAAAAAACGTTTTTATTTAGTTGATAAGCAAGGATTATTATTTGAAGATACAGAAGGATTGACACCAGAACAAATTCCTTTTGCGAGAAAACGTGATGAATTTGAAAATTCTGATGAACTAATAAATTTAGAAGCAGCAATTAAAGCTATAAAACCAACGATTTTAGTAGGAACTTCAACAGTACCAAAAACTTTTACAAAAGAAATCATACAAGAAATGGCAAAGCATACCAAAAGACCTATAATTTTTCCATTAAGCAATCCTACAAAATTAGCAGAAGCATCTGCGAAGGATCTTATTAAATGGACAGATGGAAGAGCCCTTATTGCAACAGGAATTCCATCAGATCCAATAGAATATAAAGGAACTGTTTATGAAATTGGACAAGCTAATAACGCATTAATTTATCCTGGATTAGGACTTGGAATTATTGCAACAAAATCAAGACTTGTAAATAACAAGATAATTTCAGCAGCAGCTCATTCATTAGGGGGAATTATTGATACAAACAAACCTGGTGCTGCAGTACTTCCACCTGTATCAAAATTAACAGAATTTTCTGAAACAGTGGCACTTGCGGTAGGAGAAAGTGTGTTAAAGCAAAAATTAAATAGAGATCCTGTTGATGATTTAAAAGAAGCAATTAAAAATACAAAATGGATTCCTGAATACAAAAAACTTTAATTGACAGAGTAAAAAATATAGGGGCAGCCAAAATAACATAATAAAATATTTTTAGCTGTCTTTTTTAAATCATTCTGCTTTGTGATATTTCCTTCAGAACTTCCCTTAT
>NZ_DBHIXN010000115.1:0-2166 GCF_057270615.1 Leptotrichia sp. | reverse complement strand
AAAATTATATCAAATGCCTGAGGTAAATGCTATTAGCGAAAGATGATTTATTGGATTTTAAAATAACTTCAATGTATGTCTTTTTCTTTTTATCAACAATAGTGTATTTGAGTGGGTTATTGCATTTTGATATAATAGAAATCATGATGAGTATTATTTTTACAATATTGTTATTTTCAGTTGTGTTTTGTGTTTTTCTATTTCCATATTTTAAGAAAAATAGAATATTAGCCATTGGCCCTAGTATTATACTTGTTATTATTTTGATAGCATTTGGTGGTCTTACTACTTCTCAGTGGGGATTTCTTTCTGCTGCCTTGGCAGTTGGCTCTATGTTATTTACAGAAGATTTTTTTACAAAATTTTTTGGAGTTAAATTATCTTTAAGGGCAAGCTCTATTTTAGTACGTGGAAGAGTGATAATAGTTCTAATGGCACCAATATTATTTATCTCAGTAAATCTAATAACATCACAATGTGTTGAGGAAAAAATTCTACATAATAAATTAGAGTATATTAAATATGACCCTAAAGAAGTTAAATTATTTGAAAATGGTAAAGAAATAAAGGCAATTGGAGATAGTAGTTTAAGGAATACAAAGTACATTCTTGATTTTATTGATGGAGAACATGTAAGACATGGAATAATAAGTTTAGAATTTGATAAAATAATAAATAAATTATATTCATTTAAAGATTTAACTGTAAAGTATCGAGGCATTGATTTTAAGATAGAAAATGTTACTTTTGATGAGCAAATGGGAGTTTACTATTTATTTGTGCATAAAAGAAACTTAAATAATAACGAGACAATTGCTAAGTTATTGACATCTCTACTTAGATTTATTTTTATTGAGTTAATTGGAATGGTATGTATAAATGTTTATTTTCGTTGCTTTTATAGAAATCCCAAAGAAAATTGGTTGTTAAAATTTATTAGTCGTGAAAAATCGGGTATTGATATTCAAGGTCATTGGTTCTTGTTGAATAAGTATGAATTTGATAATAGGGAGTTCTTATTTTCAGTGTCAAGTTTTTATATTCTAGGTAATCTATTATACATAGGAAAAGAAGTTTATCAATTAATTAAAAAAAATGATAAAATAAGCATAAAATCGCAACCGGGAGTCTCTTTTGAGATTCTAGATGACTATACTATAAAGTACGACGAATATACGTTTATACATTCATATTCTAAAAAGAAAAAAGATTTATTTGTAAAATATAAGGTTCCAAAGAATAGGTTTGGAAACAAAGTGTATTTTAAAGAATCAAATGAAAAAATTTTGTTAGGTGAAGATTTAGCAGATAAGGAAAATGTACTTTGTTTGGATATGCAGAATAATAAATTAATTGAAACACGATTAAAATTTCAAAAAAAATGTTATTTTGTAGCGGAGGAAATAACTAATTTAGAATCATCAGAACAAAGCATTCTCTATAGCAGTGAAGATATACCAATAGTATACATTAATAAACCTGACAAACGCGAGATAATTGTTGGTGGTGTAAGGTATATTGAAATTAAAAATCAATAAGATTAAACATTCAATAGTATTTTGTTAATAATCCAATACTTTTCTTTAGAAAAGTGTTGGATTATTTTGATAGAGATGTACTAAGTTTTTCAGTCATCTAATGTTAAAAGTTACAAGTGATTTTGCCTATTATCTTGAATCTAAGTTTCCTATTTTTTGGATAAAGGCGTATAGATCTTTAAACAACGTTGGTGATCCGAGTTTCAAAATCTTGTCTTGTATGTAGAAGAAGTTGTTTTCTAAAAAGTTTCAGATAAGTTTGACTATATTTTTTGGAGATTTCGAACGGTTTTTTATTGCCTCATTACATAGCTAACTTATAAAGGAGTTGTGCTAAAATTTTACTTTCCTCTGCTGACAACTGGTAATTGCTGATACCTTAAGCCATGTTTTGAACTAGATTTGTTTTAAGGGGCTATTAGTATTTAATTTTATATCAGACTGGTCTTTTGAAAAGAATAGGATTTATTGCAATTTTAAATCTATATATGTTTATCATTATAGAATACTCATGTAGAAATATTGAGTTAATCGTTATTGTATAGAGGTCCGATATTGACTTGGTGAGCAGTCATAATACTGCCGAAAGGCTTTTGAAAAATGCAAAGGGTCCAGATAGCCTACAGAA
>NZ_DBHIXN010000114.1:0-2199 GCF_057270615.1 Leptotrichia sp. | reverse complement strand
TCAAATTATCTTTGGAACAGGAACTGTAAATAAAGTTTATGAGGCAGTTCAAGGGCTTGGAGGAGTAAGCGAATCTTCAGTATCTGATATGAAAAAAGAAGCAGCGAAACAAGGAAATGTTATTCAAAGAATATCAAGAACATTTGGAGACATTTTTGTACCAATTATACCAGTATTGGTTGCAACAGGATTATTTATGGGACTTCGTGGATTGCTAACAAATGAAAATTTATTAAAATTATTAGGAACAACGCCTAATAGTATAAACCCAAATTTTTTATTATACACACAAGTATTAACTGATACAGCGTTTATTATATTGCCTGCATTAGTTGCATGGTCAGCATTTAAAGTGTTTGGTGGTTCACCAGTATTAGGAATAGTATTAGGTTCAATGTTAATAAGCAGTTCATTGCCAAATGCTTATCAAGTGGCTTCAGGAGATGCACATCCTATTATGTTCTTTAAATTTATTCCAGTAGTAGGATATCAAGGAACAGTTTTACCAGCATTATTTGTTGGGATGATAGGTGCTAAATTAGAAAAAAGACTTAGAAAAGTTATTCCAGATGCTCTAGATTTATTGCTTACACCATTTTTAGTATTTTTAATTATGAGCACATTGGGATTATTTATCATAGGACCTGTGTTCCATTCATTAGAAACTTATATTTTAAAAGCTACTGAATGGATTTTATCATTGCCATTTGGAATTGCAGGAATTATAATTGGAGGAGTTCAGCAATTAATTGTAGTTACAGGAGTTCACCATGTATTTAACTTTTTGGAAATCCAATTACTTGCAAAAGATGGGTTCAACCAATTCAATCCATTGTTATCAGCTGCAGTTGCAGGACAATTTGGGGCAGTTTTAGCAGTTGGAATTAAAACAAAAGATGTAAAATTAAAAGCATTGGCATTGCCATCAGCATTATCAGCAGCATTAGGAATTACAGAACCTGCAATTTATGGGGTAAACTTGATTAAAGGTAAAGGTAAACCATTCTTGATGGGATTGGCAGGAGGAGCTGCAGGAGGATTTTTGGCATCAATTTTCGGATTAAAAGCATCAGGAATGGCAGTAACAGTAATACCTGGAATCTTATTATTCTTAAATGCTCAATTACCATTGTACTTAGTTTCTATAATCGTAGGTGCTGGAGTAAGTTTTGCATTAACATATACATTTGTAAAATTAGAAAAATAATAGAAATAATAAATTTAAGTAGGGGTTTTGTACTTCTACTTTTTTTTAAAAATGGAGTGTACCCAAAACCTTGGACAAATAAATTGAAAACTAGTTTTCTATTTGTTAAAATATAGTTAAGGAAAGGAATTTGGTTATGAACAAGAGAAGTAAGAGGAAAGCCATAAAGAAGGAAAAACAGAAGAAAAAAAAACAAAAAAATTTACAGAATGAAGTTATAAATTCTTTAAATATAAAAATATCTGATGCTATAAATAATATAAAAAAATTAGGAGGCAATCCTAAAAATGCAAAGTAAAAATAAAATAAAAATTGTTATTCTAATTAGTTTTTCTATCGTGTTTTTTATTAAAATTATGATATCAATATTAAATAAAGAATATATACAAAATGTATACTATGAAATTTCGGAATTTTATGTATTGTATAGATATGATATAAGATTTAGAAAAATTGATTTAGATATAATGGATATAAATCTTGTAAGAAATTTAGGATTTTCAGAATGTCCAAATATAATTAAAATTCAACGTGTAGAAAATTATATTGTAGGTTATTCATTAGGTGAAGAAGATGTTACTTCTTTTGAAAAACAAAAATATAAAATTAAAAAGTTTTGTAAAGGTTATTTTTATATAAATTCTTCTGATGAAAAGGATTTAAAATTTCATTTAACAGAAATAGAGATTAAAAAAAAATTTGGAAATATAGAGTATATTAAGACAATTGATTTTTTAAATAAATATGGATACGGATCAGATAATCAAGAAAATATAACTGACATAATAATATGGAATTTTTTGTTAGCGATGTTTTTTATATTTTCAACTTATATATTGTTTTCATTTGCTATTTTTTTAAAAAATATATTTAAAAAAAAGAATAGCCTTTAAAAATTAATAATGAACTATATTCTAAATAATTAATACAAAAAAACTTTAATTATACCAAATTCACCCATATAACCCCTATAAGCTAAAATTTTCATTTAA
>NZ_DBHIXN010000113.1:0-2239 GCF_057270615.1 Leptotrichia sp. | reverse complement strand
ATGCTAAAAGAAAACTTGAGTATGATCTGTATTATTTAAAGCATCAGGATTTTATACTTGATGTACTTATTATTATGAAGACGGCCAAGGCTGTCTTATTTGGAAAAGGAAAATAAACTAATTTAAGGAGAATTCTTATGAAGGGAATTATTTTAGCTGGAGGTAGCGGTACTAGATTATACCCTCTTACAAAATCTATCTCTAAGCAAATTCTGCCTGTTTATGATAAACCTATGATTTATTATCCTCTGTCTGTTCTTATGCTTGCAAATATAAAAGATATCTTAATAATTTCTACACCAAGGGATATTTTGCTATTTGAAAGACTTCTTGGAAATGGAAAGCAAATAGGTATAAATATCGAATATAAAGTTCAAGAAAAGCCAAACGGAATTGCTGAATGTTTTTTGATTGGAAAAGAGTTTATTGGTAATGATAATGTAGCTCTAATTTTGGGAGATAATATATTTTATGGAAATGGATTTTCAAAAGTTCTTGAAGATTCTTTTAATTACTTTGAATATCTTAAAAAAAGTAAATTAAATAATGGCGGCGCAATGATATTTGGATATCCAGTAAAAAATCCTGAAGATTATGGCGTTGTTGAATTTGATGAAAATAATAAAGTAATCTCACTGGAAGAAAAACCAATAAATCCAAAATCAAATTTTGCAGTTCCAGGACTATATTTTTATGATAATACTGTTATAAAAAAATCTGAAATGTTAAAACCATCAGAACGAAATGAGCTGGAAATAACATCTGTTAATGAACTTTATTTATCCTGCGACAAATTAAAAGTAAAAACTCTTGGACGAGGAATGAGCTGGTTTGATACAGGAACTCCAAAAGGCCTTATGGAAGCATCAAATTTTGTAGAAGCTATCCAAAACAGGCAAGGATTTTACATTGCTTGCCTTGAAGAAATTGCCTATACAAAAGGATGGATATCCAAAAATGAACTTGTCAAAATAATAAACAACCTAAAAAACTGCAATTATAAAAAATATTTGGAAAGTTTATTAGAAAATAATTAATATAAATATTAACTTAAATAATATATCAAAGGGATAGGATTCTCTTTCTAAAAACAAAAAATACTATACCAAAATAAAATTTTATAGACTTTTATAGAAAAACTAATTTAAAATCGAACTCAAAAATTATGGCTATTTTACTCAAACCCTAAGTTTATGTTTTAATAGTCCAATTTAAAATAAGTTCGAGTATATAATTGACTAAATTCAAACAAAAAGGAGGAACAATATTGACTTCTGTAGTAATAATGGCTGGAGGAAAAGGTGAAAGATTTTGGCCAAAAAGTAGAATAAATTTACCAAAACAATTTTTGTCCTTGACAGATGATGGAAAATCTATGATTCAGCATACTGTTGAAAGGGTAAAAAGTCTTGTTGATATTGAAAATATCTATGTAGTTACAAATGAAATGTATAAAAATCTAGTTCTGGAACATATACCAGATATACCAGAAGAAAACATTATCATTGAGCCTATTGCAAAAAATACGGCACCTTGTATCGGACTTGCTGCAATTCATATTGCAAAAAAAGATACAAACTCAAAAATGGTAATTTTACCTTCAGATCATCTGATTAAATTTAACGAAATCTTTATTGACACATTAAAAACAGCTTTAGATGTAGTAGAAAAAGATGATAATCTAGCAACAATAGGAATTACCCCAAATTATCCTGAAACAGGATATGGATATATCAACTTTAAAAAAGGTGAACGTTTTAAAAATATATCAAATGTTTATGAAGTATTAAGTTTTGTCGAAAAGCCAAACTTGGAAAAAGCTAAAGAATATCTGGCAAGTGGACAATATTTGTGGAACAGCGGAATGTTTGTCTGGAAAACATCAACTATTTTGAAAAACTTCAAAAAATATCTGCCTAAAATTTATGACGGCTTACAAAAAATTGGAGAATCAATAAATACCCCAAAATATGAAGATACATTAAAAGATGTATTTTCAAATCTTCCATCAGAATCCATAGATTACGGAATAATGGAAAAAGCAGACAACATTTATGTAATTCCAGGAAACTTTGGATGGGATGATGTAGGAAGCTGGTTATCATTGGAAAGAATTAATAAAACGAATCAAGATGGAAATGTAATAAATGGAAATGTAATAAGCATAAAAACAAAAAATACAATAATTCAAGGTGGAAATAAATTAATTGCAACTATTGGATTAAAAGATATAGTAATT
>NZ_DBHIXN010000112.1:0-2281 GCF_057270615.1 Leptotrichia sp. | reverse complement strand
CAATTTCTTTTTCTTTCAAAATGTAACTTTCCAATTTTTCCCAAAAGTCTTTTGCAATTACATCAAATTTTTCTGCTCCGCTTTTTGTTTTGTTTATTATTTCATTTTTGTAAATTTTTGCTACAACCATCTCTGTTGCTTTGTTAATTATCCAAATTTTTATCATTTTATCCATTTTTATCACTCCTAAAAAATTATTTTCTTGTTTTCCCATTTCTTGTATGCATCTAAGTACATCTCATCTTTGTCTCCATTGTATGTAAGTTCATAATACATTCCATCTGAAATAGTTGTACTCAATAACGCTTTTGCATTCTGTAATGTTTTACAGTACCATACCACAAATACATTTTCCTTTTTTAATTCAAATTTATCTGTCTTGTCACTTCTGCTATTAAAATATTTTGTCACTTCTTCTCTGCAAATATCTTGAAATTTATTAAAATCCATTGTTTTTCCTCCTAAAATTTATAAAATCAATTCTAAGCCGCCTAGCAAGCCCTACAATTAATTTCATCTTACTAAGCGACCAATTTATCCAAAAACTTTTTTAACGTTCTCATACGGCTTGTAACAAAGTATTTTTTTTTAAAACTACTTAAGTTCAAAATGTGGTGTATCATGCATTTTCCAATTTCCGCCCCATTCAACATTTACGTTTTTACTTTTTGCAACAGCCAAGATATGATTTGCTATTAATCTTAATTTCTTATCGTCATATCCTTCTTCTGATGTAAATTTTCTATACACACCATTTTCTACAACTCCACAAGGGAATATGTCAACAGCATGCCCAAATCCGTCACTCTTAATTTGATGATTAGATTTAGCTTTATATCCATCGCAATTTGTTACTCTTTGTCCTGCTCTTGTTCTTCCTTGTTGATACAAATAATTTTGTTCTTCCGCTGTTCTTGCTCCTGCTGTTATTCTAAAATCATACGGACTATTTGTAATCGCAGCTTTCATAACTTCAACTAACTTTGGATGTACTTTTTTCATTTTATCCAAACTTTCTTGGCTGAAAGAATACGTTTTATTCTCTGTTGTTGCATTTTCCTTGTCCCAATCTTTCAAATATTCCTCCTTTTTCTGAACTCTATTTAGCCAGCCTGTCAAAAATCCTTTTTGAGTCTTGTCACCTTCAACCTTGCTTCTGTAATAAATTCTCTGCAAGTTATGATAAACTTCCAAAAATTTTTCGGGATCTGCTGCATTCAACGCTTCCAATGTTTTGTTTCCAATTATTCCGTCTACATCAAGATTTGCATTTGTAATCTGATTTATAGCAATCTGTGCATTTTTGATTCCGTTTTTGCCACTATTTACAGTCCAGTCGCATATAGATAGTGCCACTTTATCATTTGCAACTTTATCTAGCTTGTTTCCTAAATAATATTTTTTTAGATATATATTTTTTGCAAAATCTATTGTTAAATCTTGCATATTTCCCTTATATCCAAATTCTCTTGCTTCTTCTTCAGTTATTCCGTATTTTGTTTTTCCACCCTTGTCGTGCTTGTCATTAGAATATCCGCCCTCAACTTTCAGCAGATAGTCAAATATTTTCTCAAATCTATCCATTTACATCACTTCCTTTATTTCTTCAACATTCAATATTATGTTGTCTTCTTCAAATTTTGCTCCAACAACTTTATATTTTTTACCATCCAATTCTATTTCTGTGCATATCAATTTTTCTATATTCATTCAAATCACTCCTCTTAATTTTGAAAAAAATCTTTTACATTTAAATCTAACATTTGTTCAATAGTGTATCTGCTGATTCCAACTACTGCCATTTGTTCTGCCATGTCAGCAATTTCTAAAATGTCCTGAATCTTTTTAGCTAAGATTTTTAATTCAGCTCTATTTAGTTCTATAAATTCGACAAGTCCTTTTTCATTTTGCACTTTTACTTTCTCAATTTTATCTTGTTCCAAAGTCCACATTAACGATATTTTTAACGACAAACTGTTTCTATTTCTTTCATTATTTTCAAAAGTATATTTTTTACCAGCTTTCTCTATTCCAAGCGGCTGATTCAAAAAGTTTGATTTAGCTTCTGCTAGGTCTTTTGATGCTCTTTCTCTTAATTCTTTTAATTTTGCATTTAATAAATCATTGTCAACTTTCCAAGTGTGAGAATCTTTATCCCATACACTCCAATCATTTGGTTTTGCAATCGTAACAATTGTTTCATTAACCTCATCCAAATAACTTCCGTCGCTTAAAACTGTCTTACCAGCTTTTATTTTTTCAACTTCAGTCATTTCTCTGA
>NZ_DBHIXN010000111.1:0-2302 GCF_057270615.1 Leptotrichia sp. | reverse complement strand
CTTAGGGAAACAGTTTAAGAATGTGCTTTCGGATAGTATTCCAAGTGGAGGGGGGACTGGAAATGAAAAAGAAAAAGGAATATAAACTAATAATTTTCTTTATTTTAATATATTTATTTTTGAATACAATCTCTTTTTCCATTAAATTATCAAGTGTGGAAGGCTTGAGGAAATTAAGTAATTATAGTGAAATAAAAGATATAGAGGTAGAAAAAATAGTTTCAAGTGAAGAGATAGAAAGAAAGAAAGGATTAGTACATGAGAAAAATACGAATACCTTATTTAATGGTGCATTAATTGCTAGAAATAATAAAAAAGAAATACTCGGTATATATATATATATATATATGGTAAATATGAAAATCATAGTTATGATTATTATGAAAATGGACAATTAAAAATAATAGTTAAACAGAAAAATGATAAAAGTAATGGAAAAGGTTACTATTATTATTCAAATGGAAAGTTACAATCAGATAGATTTTATAAAGATGATATAATGATATTATGTAATGAATATAGGCAAAATGGAACTTTGTCTTCGACTTACAAAGCAACTGATGGCTTAAATGGAATAAAAACTGTATATTATGAAAATGGAAAGGATGTAAAAACGGTAATAGAGATAACTCAAGATTATAGTCAGAAGGGACGAATAAACGATATATTAAACGGGAAATTAAAAGCGTATGATAAACAAGGACGCTTAAAAGCAATCTTTAATTTCAAAAATGACTCAATAGCGGGATTACCTCAAGAATTGTACTATCCAAATGGAAAGGTAAAATATTATGCAATAGCAAAGGACAATAATCAAAAAAATCCAACATTTACCCAAAAAGCTATTTCATACTATGATAATGGGCAGGAAAAGGAAAACTGTGATGAAGTTGATAGTGGAATGTGGATGTGTAAAAAGTATGATAAGAATGGGAAGTTTAAAGGAGAAGTTCAGAAGGGAGGACAGCCAATAGAAACAAGTAATTTTTGGGCTAATTTCTTTATGGGGGTATTGAATATATTGTTGCAGTAGGGCTATTGCCCTGCTGTTTGGTAAAAAATTTTAGAAAAAGGAGTGAGGAAAAACTATGGTTAAATTAGAATTTGCAGAAAGCGTATTTGGAGTAAGTTTTGGAATCCCAGTAAGATACGTGCGAATCCCCGAAGTAGAAGTAGTAAGCTATAATGAGAAACTAATATTGAGTGAATCATCAGAAGGAGAGTTCGAGCTAGTAGTTAAGCAAAGCCCAAATTCAGTAAATAGAGTTGAAGTAGGAGATCCGATATACTTCTTAGGGAAACAGTTTAAGAATGTGCTTTCGGATAGTATTCCTAATGGAAGTGGGGGTGAAGGAATTGTTCCAATTAAAAAATAAATTATTAGTATTATTTATTTTGTTATCAAACTTACTTGAAGCAGCATATTTAAATGAGATAAATGGAGTAAGAAAATTAAGTAATTATAACGAATTAAAAGATATACAAGTTGAAAGAATTGTAGATTGGAATAATATAGAAAGGAACAAATCTAAAGATAGAGTATATGTAATAGGTGAAAATAAACCTTTTACAGGTTCTGCAATTAAGGGATTAAAAAATGGAAAAAATATAGAAGGAATTTTATTTTATAAAGAGGGGCATACAGAAAAAACAGCATATGAATATTATCCAAATAATCAATTAAAATTAAAAGTTCCTCAGGAAGATGATAAGAATGAGGGAAAAGGATATTATTATTATTCTAATGGAAGATTACAATCAGAAAAATTTTTTAAAAATGATGTAATGCAAATAAGCACAGAATACAGACAAAATGGAACAACATTCAGAACATATAAAGCAGTGGATGGCTCAAATGGAATAAGAACAGTGTATTATGAAAATGGAAAAGATATAAAGACAGTCCTTGAGGTAATACAGGATTATAGCCAAAAAGGAATGGTAAACTATATCTTGAATGGTAAATTAAAATCATACGATAAACAGGGAAGATTACAAGCTATTTTTAATTTCAAAAACGACTCAATGGCAGGACTTCCTCAAGAATTATACTATCCAAATGGAAAGGTAAAATATTATGCGATAGCCAAAGACAATAATCAGAAAAATCCAACATTTACCCAAAAAGCTATTTCATACTATGATAATGGGCAGGAAAAGGAAAACTGTGATGAAGTTGATAGTGGAATGTGGATGTGTAAAAAGTATGATAAGAATGGGAAGTTTAAAGGAGAAGTTCAGAAGGGAGGACAGCCAATAGAAACAAGTAATTTTTGGGCTAATTTCTTTATGGGGGTATTGA
>NZ_DBHIXN010000110.1:0-2384 GCF_057270615.1 Leptotrichia sp. | reverse complement strand
TCATACTCATTCAATTTTTCCACAAAATCGAATTCCTTCCCATGAACACTAGCAATACAAGCATCATACCAATATTCTGAAATTTTTGCGAACATATACTGAACCGATGAAATTCCTGGAACAACTTCTAGCTCTTCACTTTTAAAATGTTTTTTCATAAAAGTCAAAAGGCTGTAAAATCCTGTATCTCCAGATACAATCACGGAAATCTTTTTATGTCGATTCTCATTTATGAAATCCAGAACTTTTTGCAAATCAGCTGAAATGTAGCAATATTCCTTATTTTCCGCACACTCTCCTAAACTTTCAATATGCCGCTTTCCTCCGACAATTACTTCCGATTCCTTAATTTTCTTCAAAACAATTGGTAATGTGTAATCTAAATTTCCAGGCCCTAGCCCTAAAATTTGTATTTTTTCCATTTTTCCTCTTTTCAAAAACTATAATTTTTTACAATATTTATTTTTATAACAAGCAAAAAGAAAATTTTAGAAATCTTTAAAAAAGTCCTTGCTTTGTCCAATAACTTTTTTCTCAGCCGATAAAATCAACGTTTCTACTTCCAAGTCCCAGCCATTTTTTCTGCAATGTTCTTCACATTTTTGCTTTGCTTTTTCAGCTAGTAAATTGAAAACTTCCTTTTTTTCAATGTATCCAGAGGCTTCTTCAGTTGTATTTGATTCCAGAATTTTATAGACATTTTCCAATTTTTCGCCAACTAATAGAGCATTTGCAGCTAGTATTTCCATTTTCGCATCAGAAACTCGGCTATGAGTATGAAAAATTCCTCCTGCCACTTTTACAAATTTTCCTAGTTCACCAATAAAATAAACTTTCTTAACCTCATATTCACAGGCTTTGTCAAACATATATCCAACAAAGTTACTGATTACAACCCCTTCTTCAGCTCTTTTAGGGAATTCCTTGCTCAAAAACATTTTCCCACGATTTCCAAAAAGAAAAATTGCTGTTTTCGTATTGAAATATGTCAAATTTTGCTTCAATTCTATCGCCAAAGAGGCTTTCCATGACTCTTCAGACATCGGTCGCACAATTCCCATTGTTCCGAGAATCGAGATTCCACCTATAATTCCTAACTTTCCATTCATTGTTTTTTTTGCAGCTTCTTCACCCAAAGGCACACTGATTTCAACATCGACTCCTTTTCCCTCTGGAAGAAATTCCTCAACAATACTTGTCAACATTTTCATTGGTGTTGGATTAATCGCCGATTTTCCAATTTCTACAGGAAGTCCAACTTTTGTAACTCTTCCAACTCCTTTTCCTCCAAAAATATTGATTTTATCATCTTTTCTAAAACTCACTTTTGAAACAATCTCCAAGCCATGCGTCGCATCAGGGTCATCTCCCCCATCTTTCACAACAGTAGCCATCGCATAATCCTTTGTCTTTTCAAAAGATTTAATCCCAATTTTTATTCTCTCACCTGCTGGAACGTCTATTTCAACTTCTTCGATTTTTTCGACTTTCCCCAGCAAAAGTAACAATGCTGCTTTAGTCGCTGCCGTTGCTGAACTCCCAGTAGTATAACCATATCGCAATTTTCTACCGTTAAAATATACATAATTTTCCATTTTTTCTCCAAAGTTATATTAAAATATATCTGAAAATACTTAAATCAATAATTTATATTATCTTTCATTGTAAAAAATTAAAATACAAAAATTGAAATAAATTTTCAGATATTAATAGATTCACTAATTAATTTTCACATAAAATTGTGATTAATTATTAAAATATTTATCTCTTTCGTACATTTGATAAAGGATTCCGTGCATTACACCAACTGCAACTGTGCTTCCACCTTTTGTCCCATTTGTTCTAATAAATGGAACATCATATTTTGAAAGTTCAGCCTTCGATTCAGGACATCCCACAAATCCAACTGGCACTCCAACTATCAATTTTGGAACATTTTCTCCTTCTTTATCCATTTTTTCAAGCAATGTAAACAACGCTGTCGGTGCATTTCCAATTAGAAAAATTTTCGTTTGAGGATCCTTTAATGCTCTTTCCAATCCCACCATTGAACGTGTAATCCCTCTTTCTTTCGCTTCTTTCGCCACATCTGGATCCGCCACCAAACAATACGCCTCAGCACCAAATTTTTTCAACCCATTTTTATTCAGTCCATTAACAATCATATTTGTATCGCAATAAATTCTGCAATTCCCAGCTTCTAATGCTTCTTTCGCTGACTCAATCGGATTATTTTGAAATTCAACAATATTTACGTAATCAAAATCTCCCGTCGTATGAATCAATCTTTTAACAATTAATTGCTCTTCCTCACTAAAATGGTCAGCTTTCCCAGCCAAACCTTCAGTTATTATTTCAAAACTTCTCACTTCTATTGATTTTGG
>NZ_DBHIXN010000109.1:0-2562 GCF_057270615.1 Leptotrichia sp. | reverse complement strand
ACAAAAATTCACATGCTGAAGAAAATTCAGCAAGTAACCTAATGCTTGGAGAGAATGCTGTAATATTAGGCGATGTAAATTCAATTGGAAGTAACGTTGTGCTTGGAGATAATACTGGAGTATACCCAAAATCTTGGACAAATAAATAGAAAACTAGTTTTCTATTTGTTAAGATATAGTTATAGAAATATTTAATAATCTGAACAGAAAAAGTGAAAGTTGCTTATAAATAGAGGTTTAAAGCAAGGTGTGGAAATAACACAACAACAGCCCCAATTTTGAATAATTATAAAGTTTCAACAAGTTATATTAGATTTAAAAGTCGTGATTATACAGATACTTGGCTTAGTAAAGATGGAATAAAAATAAGTAACATTGAAGATGGAGAAGACGAAATGGCTGTATTTGGAGATATAGAAGAATATAGAACTGTTGGTACAGGTTTTAAAGAAAAATCTACTACAGAAACAAAATTTGGATTAACAGGAGATTTTCAAGAGAAAGACGATATAACAGAAAATATGATACGACAGGATCATAATTTAGATTTTAGAGCAACTTATCTTAGTGTTATGTTTAATAATTTAACCAAAGAAGAAGAACAACAACAGGAATTGAAAATGAAAAAAATAAAAGAAGAAATGGAAAGAGGTAGATAGAATGTTTTCAAAAAAATTTTTTTTAATTTTTTTATTGCTTTTAAGTCTAGTTGTGTATTCAAAAGAACAGGTTCCTACTATTTATGATGAAGATATGCCTTTAGGTAGTGACTTTGAAATATTATTTGAATCACCAAATGACGGAATGGCGTCAAAAATGACCCTATACTTTAGTGGAAACTTGTTTTATTATTCTAGACAAGATTTATTGTCAGATGTAAGTGGAAAATTAAATCCTATAGAAAGATATGAACAATTTATGAGTGAAGAAAGTCTAGTTGATTATTTTTTAGATCATTACATACCTGCTGTTTATAAAAAACAAGATATATATTTTTTGTATGGAAAAGTAAGTCTCGGAAGAGAATTATTGACTTTAAGGTTGTATTATATAGATGAAAAAACTAATGACCTCAAAATAAAAATATTTAGAGAAATGGACAGAAATAAAATAAATGCAATTGAAGAAATTGTTGAAAAAATTAATGAAGAAAAATATCCTACATCAAAAAGAAAGTTTACAACTGTACCTAAAGAAATTATTGCTATTATAACAAGAAAAATAAAATATTTTGGCTCAGATAGAGGAATTTCAGGAAACTATAAGGAACTTTATGAAAAAATAATAGAAATTTTTTCGGATGAACTACCATCGGTTATTCATTATATACGAAGACCAGATTTTGAACCTATTAATGACTAAGAAAAATTAAGAGTACATTCCATAACTGTATGAATATGTACATTTTCATGAGAGTATGTAGATTTTTTGGTGTGTAAAAATTTTTGTGTAAACCTCTAAATAATATATGGTAAAATAACTATATAATATTTGGAGGTTTTTGTTATGGCTAAAAAGAAATCTGTCTGTTAAAATATAGTTATAGAAATATTTAATAATCTGAACATAAAAAGTGGAATCTGTTTATAAATAGAGGTTTAAAGCAAGGTGTGGAAATGGAGAATATAAACCATCCCCAAAACATAAAGGACCTAAAATGCCTCCAAATGCAAGTCCCGATTCAATTCCTGATATTAAAACAGGTAATGATTTATTAAAAAATCATTCTTATAATTCGGCGACCCAAAAACAGAGGTTTGCTATATATAAAGGAAAAATGATAATATTTCAACCAACTGGTGGTACTAAAAATGAATGGCATGCTTATGAAATAACAGAAAATTTAAGAAAACATGTTCCTAATGATACTCTAAAACAAATGTTAAAAGACGGAAAAATTACAAAAGTGCAATATAATAAAAATAGAATGAAATAATGAAAGGAAAGAAACGTGAAAAATAAAAAATTTTATTTTGATTTTGAATACTTCCCAGAGATTTCGTATGAAAGTTATATTTTGAAATTTTTTGTAGATGGGAAAGATTTATGTGAATTAAAAAATGAAAAATATAAATATGATAAATTGGGAGATATATATTTTATAGCATATCGTTTAAAAAGTGGAAAAAGTTTAGAAAAAATTTTAACAATCCCTTTTCCCTATGATGAGTTGAAAGTAAAAAAAGAAAAAAAATTTACAGCAGTAGAATTAGTAGAAAAAATTGATAAAAGATATGAGGAAAAAGGATATGACGTTGATATTGAAGAAGTTTCTATTTTAAATGATTGGTGTTATAATCACTGCTTACCACCGGTAGGACCGGGAAAGACTGCAAACGTTTATTTTAATTTAGTTGACGACAAAATTGAAATCTCGTGGATGAATGATGAATACTTTAAGTATCAAAAGGGAGTTTATTATATCCCAAAAAAAACTTTTAAAAATGAAGTTTTAAAATTTATAAAAATAATGTTTGAGAGAAGAGAAATTGTGGAACAAAAATTAAATCTTGTAGTAATAAATGGTAAAAAAATTTCTGCTAAAAGAAATTATGATACCGA
>NZ_DBHIXN010000108.1:0-2570 GCF_057270615.1 Leptotrichia sp. | reverse complement strand
AGAGAAACTGGAATTATCAGAAAGAAGTTATAAATGTGAGTGCTGCGGAATTGAAATTGATAAAGATTACAATGCGGCATTGAATATAAAAAACATTGGAAAAGCGATGTTGGAATATTAAGAAAATAAAAGAAAACAGGGCAGGGACTGCCCGAAGAGCTTGGTAAATATATTTGGCTAGTCATACGCAGATACTTCCCAAGAAGCTCCCGCTTCTAAAAGCGGGAGTAGTTCACCTGGCAAGAGTGCATTTTCAATGTTGACGCCTGCGGTTACTGGATTAATTGTTTGTGTGATGGCTGTATTTTTCTTAAAAAAGAAAAACTGATGAAAAAGGAGGAAGAAGAAGCAAATATGAAAAAAATATTCTCAATTATTGTAGGATTAATCTTAATATTTACAATAACAAGTTGTCAAAATGATAAAAAAATTATTGAAAATGATTTAAAAAATTTAATAGAATTCACTCGAAACGGAGGCTATAAATCATTAAATCATAATAAAATGGCTGCTATAACATTTGAAGCAATTGATGAAGGATATAAAAAAATGTCCTATAAAATTAATAAAACAAAAAAAGAAAATAAAAATAAAATTATTGTAAATATTACTATAAAATATCCTGATTTATCAGAAGCAATAGAAATATTTAAAAAGAAAATATTAGAAGAAAGACAAAGACTTTTGCAATCACCAAACCCTACTGTGAGGTCAGAAGATGAAATAATAAAATTGACTACGCAATTTTTAAAAGAATCTGTAAATGAAAAATTGAATGATCCTAATCTAAGATATTTTGAAGAAACATTTGATATTGTATATGTAAAACATAACGATAATTGGGAAATGCAAGAAAGTCCACAATTCAACAAAGCAATGTTCTTTAATTTGCAGTTTAACTCACTTACTCAAAATTAAAGATTTTTAAGGCAAAAACTTAAAATTTTACAATAAAAATAAAAAAACAACATAGAAAAAGGAGGATAAATTGTGGGATATATAAAAATATTAGATGAAAAAGTATCAAATATTATTGCTGCTGGGGAAGTTGTAGAAAATCCAGCTTCAATGATTAAGGAAATGATTGAGAACTCGCTGGATGCGAAGGCTACAATGATAAAAATTGAAGTTTTTAAAGGTGGAGTGGACGTTAAAGTAAATGATAATGGAATTGGGATGGATAAGGATGACACGCTTTTGTCAGTTGAGCGGCATGCCACTTCTAAGATTAAGGAAAAGGAGGATGTCTTTAATTTAAGTACTTATGGCTTTCGTGGAGAGGCTCTGTCGTCTATTTCGGCAGTGTCTAAGCTTACGATTGCTACACGTTCTAAGAATAGTCCTGTGGGGTATAGAATCGGCTGTTATGGCGGAGTTGTGAGAAAATTTGAGGAAGTTTCGAGAAATGTTGGGACGGAAATGGAAGTTAGAGATTTATTTTACAATACGCCTGCTAGGAGAAAATTTTTGAGAAAAATGTCAACAGAGTATGGAAAAATTAGGGATATTGTGCTAAAGGAGGCACTTTCCAACAGTAATGTGGCATTTTCACTTGAGCTAGATGGGAAAAGTACGGTAAAGACAAGTGGAAAAGGAATTGAAAATACAATTCTTGAATTATTTGGAAAATCAGTTTTAAAAAATTTGAAAAAATTTGAATATGGATATTTGGGAAATGTGGAAATTTTACGAAGTTCAAAGGATTTTATGTTTACTTTTGTAAATAATCGGTATGTGAAGTCAGCAACTATTGAGAGAGCTATTATAGATGGCTATTATACTAAGTTAATGAAGGGGAAATATCCTTTTGCTATTATTTTTTATAATGCTGATCCAAAGGAAATAGATGTGAATGTTCATCCATCTAAAAAAATAGTAAAATTCTCAAATGATAAAATTGTTTATAATGAGATAAAATCAGCAATTGATGACTTTTTTTACTATAATGATAGGGAAAACTGGCAGCCAAACATTGATTTAATAAAGAAAAATATTAATATTAATGAAAATGTCGCAGTAGAAAAAGATGATTTGTTTTCTGATGATATTTTAAAGGGTGAAAATCAGAAAATTTTAAGTTTGGAAACTTTTGACGGGAAAGAAAATAGTGAGAAATTGGAAGGGGAAAGTAGGCTTGCAGGAGATAATCTTGAGAAAAATGATGAAAAAGAGAATGGCAATAAAAAAAATGATTCGAGTCTTGATGAAATTTGGAAAAAAATGAATGAGAATTTGAATAAACCTGTGGAAAATAATGTGGAAAACTCACAAAATATTGAAAATTCTAATTTGAAAAAGAGTGAAAAAGATAATAGAAACTGGAGTAAAAATAGTAATTTTGAAAATTATAAAAACTTTAACGAAAGAAAAAATTATAATAGTGTAAATGAAAATACTGAAAGTGAATATTATAGAGTAGGAACGTTTGAAAAGCATATTGGAAAACAGGTTCATTATGATATTTTGGGACAGATTTTTGATACGTATATTTTGGTTCGGAAAGATGAGGAACTGGAAATTTATTAAATAGTACAAGAACACTCGCAACTTTAGTCGTGAGATAAATTGCA
>NZ_DBHIXN010000107.1:0-2631 GCF_057270615.1 Leptotrichia sp. | reverse complement strand
CTTTTGATTTTGAATATTATTTTTAATGACTTCTCTTCAATATTTTATACAAAAAATCATATGATAATTTATATCAAATACTGAATAATAATTACTATTATATGACATTATTATCACCTACTTTTATATTATTTCACTGAATAAATTATATCATAAATATATCCTTTTTTCAATTTTTTTTACAAAAAAAAGCAATTCATCTCCTGCTTGTAGAAGCCGGAGACTTCTTGCTATACTTTGTTAAAAAGTGTTATTTTTAGTAATATAAAAACTTATTAATACTTTTTTATAGCGAGAAATAATATTTAGTTAAGTAATATTATATTTTTTTAGTAAAATTTTAAAATTATCAAAATAAAAATTTGACTAATTTAATTATATGTGGTAACATTAAAATGTGATAATTAAAATATAAAATAAATAAATAGGAGGAATTAGAATGGGATTATTTGATTTATTCAAAAAAGGTAACAAAGGTGAAGAAGTTAAAAAAGAATTTGATGGGAAAGTAATAGCTCCTATTTCAGGAAATTTACTACCTTTGTCAGAAGTACCTGATGAAGTTTTTGCACAAAAAATGATAGGGGATGGAGTTGCAATTGAACCAACTGCATCAGGCGTAATGGTTGCACCAGCTTCTGGAAGAATAGAAAAAATATTTGATACTAACCATGCTTTTAGTATTGTAACACCTGCTGGAATCGAAATTTTCGTGCATCTTGGAATGGATACAGTTAAACTTGAAGGAAAAGGATTTGAAAGAATTGCAGAAGAAGGAGCAGTAGTAAAAGCAGGAGATCCAATTGTTAAATACGATTATGACTTCTTAAAAGCAAATGCAAAATCAATTATTACACCAGTAATAATTTCAAATACTGATGATTATAGTGAATTGAACCCAGTTGAAACAGGAAAAGCAGTAGCTGGAGAAACACTTGTATTAAACGTTGTAAAATAATTTTAGTTTCAAATTAATAAAAAATCTCTATTTTAAGCAAGAAATTTCTTGCTTTTTTAGGGATTTTTTTTATCATTTTGTATAGTTTTTATTTCCTTCATTTTTAATATTTTTTTCCCAGTTGATATTTTTTACAGAAATGAAGAATATCAAAGCTGCCAATGTATTTGAAAACAGATTTCCCCAGAAAATTGAATAAAGTCCAAGATATTTTTGAGTTACCAGGATAAAAATATATCTTAACAGCCATATTCTTAAAATAGACATAACTAAAGGTACTTTTGTTCTTCCAAGTGCTATAAAAACTCCTTGTGAAATCATAAAAATACTAAATCCAATTACCGAATATGTATAAATATGCAAAGCTTTGTTAGCAATTTCAATAACTTTTGTAACTTTTGTAAAAGTAAGCACAAGAGGCATTGAAATTGGTAAAATCAAGATAATAGTTAAAATGGAAAGTATAACACCTGTTCTCCATCCAATTTTAAATACATCTTTAGACTTTTTAACGTTCCCAATTCCCATGTTTATGCTAATCATCGAAGAAACTGTAGTTCCAATTGAAGATGGTAAGATAAAGCAGATTGCATTGATATTGGAAGCTATTCCTTGTGCATTTAAGGCAATTGCACCAAATTTTTCCATTTCTTTGTTTATAAGGAAAAATCCAAGATATAGAAAAGCGTAGTTTAGCATTGCTGGAAAGCCAATATTTAGAAGTCTTTTTATTATAGGCAGCTTCATCGAATAGCTTTTTAAATTTAGCTTGACCTCTCCATTTTTTAAAAATAAATCGTAAAACATCCAAATTGTAATGGCGATATAAGAAAAAAGTGAAGCCATTACTGCTCCTGTAATTCCCATTTTTAATATATATAAGAAGATTGAATTAAAAATTATTTTTAAAATTAATAATAAAAAAATTCTAATAAATGTAACTTCAGGGCGTCCAATTGCATTTTTTGATGAATTATAAATTGCAGCTAAAAATACAAAAGGCATTACAAGTGAATAAAGGGCAATGTAAATATAGACGCTATCACGAATTTCAGCGGTGGTATATTTAGAAATTATAAAAGCTAGAAATACACAAACTGGAATTATGAAAAGCCCAATAACAAAGCTGAACACAAAAATCTGAAGCATTGTTTCCTTTACAGCTAACATTCTTCCTTTTCCATAAAGTCTTCCAAGCATAACAAGAGTAGCCACTCCAAGTCCTTGCGACAATGCAATCATAATATTTAGCACAGGCTGGCTAAATGTAACTGAACTAGCCACTTCAACACTTGTAAGCCTATTTAGAAACAGGCTGTCAGAAAGTGGAATAAGTGCTTGAATAATCCCGACTAGCAATGTTGGGATGGATAAGAAAAGTAGCGTATTTATGACTTTTCCGTTTAAAATCATTTCACGGCGTTCTTCGTTAGATTGAGTTTTAAAAATCATTTTCATTTTATTTTTTCACTTCCTTTCAAAATTTGTCGTATCTTACTATTATAGCACTTTTTTTTGAAATTTTAAAATATTTTTTTTCTTATGATTTTCTTTGTTTATTATCACAAATAAAATTTGAATTTAAAAAAATTTAATATGAAAATAAATTAAAATTTTGAGACAGAGTAAAAAATATAGGGGCAAATAAATTTAATCAAATTTTTAATTAACAA
>NZ_DBHIXN010000106.1:0-2740 GCF_057270615.1 Leptotrichia sp. | reverse complement strand
AAATTTTATTTAAAGATAAAAATGGGAATACTCCACTTGATATAGCCAGAAAAAACGGAAGAGATAAGGGGGTAAAATATATGGAAGAGTATATTGAAAAATATCATTTAACAAAAAAATAAAGAAACAAGTATTACTCAGAATTTTTCATATTCTTCTGGGTATCAAGAAAAGTATGGAGGAGTAACTATAGAAATAGTAACTCAACCAGGGACTTTGAGAGTTTTAGAAAAAATAGGAGTAAAAAATAATGATGGTTTAGAAATAAACAAGTGGTATCCAAATATGGAGAAAACATTTACAGGATGGGAAAAATTTGGGCGTGTTCAATTTAAACAGGAAAAAAGTCAAATAACTATAAATTTAGGTAAAGGTAGTGGTTTAGATATATTTAATCAGAGTATTAAAGAAATTAATTTAAAAAAGGAATAGAAGAATGAAAAAAATAGATCTAAAAAAATTAGAAGATTTAATGATAAAAAATTATAAAAAACAAATAAGTTTTCAAGAATTACAAAAAAATTTTTTTTTAAATGATATTGAAAGAATCAAATATATAAAATCTGAACTTGAAAAAGCATATGTTAAAAAAAATGAAAAAAATGTTAATATTTTAATTTTAGCAATCTTTGTATTTAATCTATATAGTGAAGATTTTATTGATATTTTATGTAAATTATCTAAAAAAGAATGGCATGAAAGACATGAGGATATTGCTATTTACTTCATGGAAATGGAGTTACTGTCTACGGTAGAATGTCTTTATGAATTAGCAATTTCAGATTTTGAGAAATATCGTGATGACGAATACTGTCAATTAGTTGAAAAATGTTGCTATGCTTTAGGAGTGGTAGGAATAGAAGATGCAAAAGAAAAACTTAAACTGTTGGCTAAAAGTGATAAAGATATTATACGAGAACATGTTGAAGATACATTTGAAATGTATAAATTATCTTAATATAGGAAAGGAAAAGGATTAGAAATATTCAATAAAAATCTAAAAGAATACGAAGTGATAAAGGAGAACAAATAATGAAAATATCAGCAAAATATGAAAAAGAATTAAAAAAATTCTTTGAATTAAGCAAAAAATTTTATATTGTAAATTTTCAACTGAGAAATGAGGAATTAATCTCAAATTTCTCTGGTGTTACAGATGAAGAAAAAATAGATATGATTAAAGAAGGAATAAAACAAGCATGCTATAAAAAAAATTTAGATGAGATAGCGTACTTAATGTATTCCATTGGGATTTTTGGTTTATTTCCAAAATATTCATTAAATTTTGTTAAGAGTTTCAGTGAATTATCAAGAGAGGAATTTCATGAAGAACATGAAGACATTGCTAGTTATTTTCAAAGTTTACATTTACCTCAAACAATAGACACGGTATACGAACTAGCAATTTCAAATTTTGAAAAATACCGTTGGGATGATAATTTTGCATTAGTCAGAAAATGCTGTTTTGCTTTGGGAGACATAAACACTCCTAAGGCGAAAGAAAAACTGGAACTATTGTTGCAAAGTGATGAAGAAATGATAAGAAAACATGCAATGGAGCAGTTGAAGAGATGTAATTTTACAAATAAGGATGTTGAATGAAAGGACTAATTATGAAAAAAGAAGAGGAAAAAAATATTTATGCTGTATTTGATGATAAAACAATAAGAGTTTATCAGGCATATAATAATGAAATAGCAGACGAGGCTTTAAAATTAGGAAAGTTTGGAAGTAAATTCAGTTTAAATAGGATGACTTGGATAAAACCATCGTTTCTCTGGATGATGTACCGAAGTGGCTGGGCTACTAAACAAGGACAGGAAAGAATACTGGCAATTGACCTAAAAAGGGAAGGATTTGATGAAATAGTGAGAAATGCTGTACTTTCATCTTTTAGAGAAGTTTCTGATTTGTCTAAGGAAGAATGGAAAGAAAAATTAGAAAATTCAGAAGTAAGATGTCAATGGGATCCAGACAGAGATATTTACGGCAATCCAATAGGAAGAAGAGCGATACAGTTAGGCATAAAGGGAGAAACAGTAAAAAAATATATAAATGACTGGATTGTAAATATAACGGATATAACAGATAAAGTTATTGAGATGAGAAACAGCATTCAAAATGGAACTTTTTCAGAAGTTATGCTTCCTAAAGAGAAAAAGTATATCTTAATTAAATAATTAGAGTTTATTAAAAAAGTGTATAGATTTTTTATTTTATTTTTAACAAAAGATAGCAAGAAGTCTCCGGCTTCTACAAGCGGGAGATGAATTGCTTTTTTTGTAAAAAAATTGAAAAAAGGATACTCTTATGATACAATTTTTGTATAAAATATCGAAGAGAAATCATTAATGATAAAATTTCTAAAGAAATAATTAAAAATAATATTCAAAATCAAAAGGAGGTGTAATTTCATGAAATATAATTTAGCATTCAAATATAGAATTTATCCAAATAAAGATCAAGAATTGTTGATAAACAAGACTTTTGGATGTGTTCGTTTTGTTTACAATACGATTTTGTATACTGCGAATAAATTTTATGAAGAAACTGGGAAAAATAAAATAATTACACCTGCCAGTTTGAAGAGTGAAAATCAATTTTTGAAAGAAGTAGACAGCTTGGCACTTTCAAATGCTCAATTGAATGTAAAACAATCGTTTACGAACT
This sequence comes from Leptotrichia sp., assembly GCF_057270615.1. NCBI lineage: Bacteria > Fusobacteriati > Fusobacteriota > Fusobacteriia > Fusobacteriales > Leptotrichiaceae > Leptotrichia > Leptotrichia sp. The sequence continues at coordinate 70 of NZ_DBHIXN010000106.1, read as the reverse complement.
TTTTTCAGAAGAGGACGAAGTTTCCGAGGTTCAAATCTAAAAAGAATAGTGTTAAAAGTTACACGACAAA
>NZ_DBHIXN010000105.1:0-2834 GCF_057270615.1 Leptotrichia sp. | reverse complement strand
GAGAAACTATGAAATTAAAAGAATTATTTCCAAATCAAGATATTGAAAATATGGACTTGAAAAAATTGATAGAAACGATAAGTTATAAAGATTTTAATACATTGCTAGAAAAAACAGAAAACAAGAAAGATATTGATTTTTATATTGAATTGCAGGATTTGATTATACAGAGAAAGCAAAAAGAGGCGATTGAAAAAGGGATATATTAATTATGGAAGATAAAAATTTTTATTTGTTTGCAGGAGTAAATGGAGCAGGGAAATCTACTTTGTTTAGTATAATTACTGAGGATATTAAAAGAACTTTTAGAATAAATACTGATGAAATAGTTAAAAAAATTGGAAATTGGAAAAATGAATCTGATCAAATAAAATCAGCAAAAATAGCAATTAAATTGAGAAATGAATGTATTGAAAAAGGACTTTCTTTTAACGAGGAAACTACATTAACTGGAAAAACAATATTAAAATTAATTGATAAATTAAAAAGCAAAAATTATAAACTTCATTTGTTTTATGTAGGAATAAATAGCGTAGATATTGCAAAAGAAAGAATAAAAAATAGAGTTTTAAAAGGCGGACATGACATTCCTGATAAAATTGTCGAAAAAAGATATGATGAATCTTTGGAAAATTTATCGAAAGTTTTAAATAAATTTGATAATGTTACAGTTTATGATAATACAAAAGAGTATAAAATGATTTTAAAAATTATAAATAAAAAAATAATAAAACAATCTGACGAGTTACCCAATTGGGCTAAAAATATTTTTTAAAGGAGGAAAATAACGAATGTTAAGCAAAGAAGATGTACTGAAAATAGCAGCACTTTCAAAGCTGGAATTTTCAGAAAATGAAATTGAAAAATTTAGAGTGGATTTAAATAAAATTTTTGATCATATGGAAGAGTTGAATAGTGTGGATACGAGTGAGGTTGAGCCACTTTTTAATGTGCTTGATTTGAAGGATGTATTGAGAAAAGATGTTGTTAAGGATAGTGGAATTAAGAAAGAGATCTTGGAAAATGCACCAAATAGCGATGAGGAATTTATAATTGTTCCAAAAGTTGTTGGAGAAAATGCGGATAACTAGGATGTATTGAAAAATGTCTGATTGGTAGAATTTTTGAAAAATGGAAGTTTGAAAATTGGAAGAGAAAAAATTTTTTGAAAAATTGAGATTTTTAGATACATTTTAGAAAAAATTTAGAAAGGTGGAAAAATGAGTTTATATAAAAAAACGGCTAGTGAAATAGCTGAAATGATAAAAAATAAAGAAATTACTTCTGAAGAAGTGACAAAATCTTTTTTGGATAGAATTGATAAAACAGAAGAAAAAATAGGAGCATTTTCTAATGTGTTTCCTGAAAAGGCTTTAGATGAGGCAAAAAAATATGATTCTGAAAATAATGAAGAAGCTAGAAAAAATTATGATAATGAGTTGTTGTTTGGAGTGCCTGTGGCTTTGAAGGATAATATTGTATCAAAAGGAGATTTGACTACGGCTGCATCGAAAATTCTTAAAAATTATGTGGGAGTTTATGATGCGACAGTTGTGGAAAAATTGAAAAAGGCTGGGACACCAATAATTGGGAAGGCTAATATGGATGAGTTTGCGATGGGGTCTTCAAATGAGAATTCGTCGATAAAATCAGTTTCTAATCCTTGGGATTTGACAAGAGTTCCTGGTGGAAGTAGTGGAGGTTCGGCAGCGATGGTTGCAGCGGGACAAGCACCGATTGCACTTGGTTCAGATACTGGTGGAAGTATTAGACAACCTGCTTGTTTGACTGGAACTGTTGGGATTAAGCCAACTTATGGAAGAGTTTCAAGATATGGACTTATGGCGTTTGGATCTTCGCTTGATCAAATTGGAGCTTTGGCAAAATCAACTGAGGATTTGGCTAGACTTTTACAAATAATTGCGGGGTATGATGAAAAAGATGCAACAAGTGTAAATGTGGAAGTGCCTAACTATTTGGAAAGTTTGAATAATGACTTGAAAGGCTTGAAAATTGGGATTCCAAAAGAATATTTTGCAGAAGGATTAGATGAAAATATTAAAAAAGTAATAATGGATTCGGTGGAAAAATTGAAGGAATTAGGTGCTGAAATTAAAGAAGTATCACTTCCATATTCAAAATATGCGATTTCTACTTATTACATAATTTCATCGGCTGAAGCTGCTTCAAACTTGTCAAGATACGACGGAGTAAGATATGGTGTGAGAGAAAGCAATGAAGATGTGGAAAAAATGTATGTCGAATCAAGAACAAAAGGTTTTGGAGATGAAGTAAAAAGAAGAATTATGATTGGAAACTATGTGTTAAGTTCTGGATTCTACGACGCTTATTACAAAAAGGCTTCGCAAGTTAGAAGACTTATTAGAGATGATTTTTCAAAAGCATTAAAAGAAGTAGATGTTTTATTAACACCAGTTTCTCCAACAATAGCATTCAAAAAAGGAGAAAAAAACACAGATCCAGTGCAAATGTATTTAGCAGACATTTACACAGTTTCAGTAAACATGGCTGGACTTCCTGCAATTTCAGTACCTGCGGGGTTTGTCGATGGATTGCCAGTTGGAATTCAGTTAATTGGAAATTATTTTAGAGAAGATTTATTGTTTAATATTTCTCATAAATTTGAAGGTGTTCGTGGGGAAATTGAATATCCTGAGTTTTAAAAATAGAAGTAAAAAATTTTTTAAAATAATAAAAGATAAAAAAGAAAAATATTTAAAAATAGCGAGTTTTTATTAAATAAAGTGGAAATGAAAGATTTGAAGAAGAAAGGAAAAATATTAGAAAATGAGTATGGAATATGAAACAGTCAT
>NZ_DBHIXN010000104.1:0-2902 GCF_057270615.1 Leptotrichia sp. | reverse complement strand
GCATTTCGTTGGTTGTAGATGAAGTTATGGGGAAAAAGGTTGCAGAATTATTTGCAAGAGAGTTTGATTTATAAAGCTATCAAAATATTTTTTTACATATTTTCACTCTAATTTTTAAGTTGGCTATAAAAAAGGAAATTTTATGAAAACAGTTTTAATAACAGGTGCAAGTAGTGGAATTGGCTATGAGTTTGCTAAAATTTATGCAAAAAATGGACATAATCTAGTTATTGTGGCACGAAATAAGGATAAATTAGAAATTTTGAAAAAAGAGATTTTGAAAAAAATTTCAAAAGATATAAAAGTAAGTGTATTTGAGACTGATTTATCGAAGGAAAATGCTGCTAAAGGACTTTATAATCAAATAAAATCAAATGGTCTTAAAATTGATATACTTGTGAATAATGCTGGAATTGGTATTTATGGCAGATTTTCTGAATTTGATGAAAAAACAATGAAAAAAAATGATATGATGATAAATTTAAATATAAAAACAGTTGTAGAATTGACAAGGATGTTTTTAAATGATATGCTGGAGAGTGGGAATGGAGGAATATTAAATGTTTCTTCAATTGCAGCCTTTATGCCTGGACCTTTGATGAGTACTTATTATGCGAGTAAAGCCTTTGTGCAGTCATTTACGGAAGCAGTTAGGGAAGAAGTTAAAAATGATGTTCGTGGAAAAAATATAAAAATATCGGCATTATGTCCTGGTCCAACAGATACTGGTTTTGAAAAGAGCAGTAATTTGTCGGAAAGTTCACTGTTTGAGAAAATAAAAGTTATGACTGCAAAGGAAGTGGCTGAAATTGGATATAAAGAATTTCAAAAGGGAAAAGCAGTTATAATTCCTGGGATTTTTAATAAAATTGCAGTTTTTGGGACTAGATTTTTATCAAGAAAATTTATTGCAAGAATGGCTAGAAAATTGCAGGAAAAGAAAAATAAAAATTAATGGAGGTTTTTGAGATGTTAAAATTTGAAAAATATCAGGGTGCAGGGAATGATTTTGTTATTGTTAGTGAAAAAGAGCTAATCGAAAAGGGGATACCTGAATATGGAGAGTTTGCGAGTCAGGTTTGCGATAGACATTATGGAATAGGTGCAGATGGACTAATCATTTTGAAATATGTGGCAAGTATGCCTTTTATGTTTTTCTTTAATGCAGATGGAAGTCAGGCACCGATGTGTGGAAATGGAATAAGATGCTTTTCGCATTATCTTGTAAATAATCATTTAGTCGATGGAAATGAATTTGTTGTAAAGACAGTTCCTGGAGATTTGACAATAAGAGTAAATTATGATGAGGAAAAAGATAATTTTTGGGCAAGAGTAAATATGGGAAAGCCTATTTTTAACATAAAAGAATTGATAAATACTGAAAAAGAACAGTTTTTAAGAGAGAAAATAAATATTGATGGAAAAGAAATTGAAATTTCATATATTTTTATGGGAACTGACCATTCTGTAATATTTGTAAATGACTTCAAAGACTATAATATTAATGAAATAGGTAAAAAAATTGAAAATTATACTGATTTGTTTCCAAAAAAAGTGAATGTGAATTTTGTAAAAGTTTATGATAGAAAGCACATAGAAATAATTACTTGGGAACGTGGAGCAGGAAGAACATTAGCTTGCGGAACAGGTGCAACAGCTTCAGCAGTACTTGCCAAAACTTTTGGATTTATTGATGAAAAAGTGAATGTAAAAGTTCCAGGTGGACAGTTGGTCATTGAATACGAAGGTGGAGAAAGTGATGCATTTATGACAGGGCCTAGTGAAAAAATTGCTGAAGGATTGTATAAATTTCAAAGATAATTTTTGTATTATTTTTAGCTTAAATGATGAAGTTTATTTCAAATAATAAAGTATTTATAATAAAAAAAATAAAATTTTATATAAAAAATTATAAATTAAAGAAAGAAGGAAAAAATGAAATTTGAAGGATCTTATGTGGCTTTAATTACGCCATTTAAAAATAATGGGACGGAATTAGATGAAGATAAATTGAGAGAATTGGTAAATTATCATATTGAAAATGGGACAGCTGGGATTGTTCCTTGTGGAACAACTGGAGAAGCTCCAACATTAACATTTGCAGAACATGAAAAAGTAATAAAAATAGTTGTAGAAGAAGTGAAAGGAAGAATACAAGTAATCGCAGGAGCAGGTTCAAATAATACGTCAAGAGCAGTAGAATTGACAAAATATGCAAAAGAACTAGGAGCGGATGCGGCATTAAGCACTTGCCCATATTATAATAAACCTAGTCAAAGAGGGCTTTACGAACATTATAAAACAATCGCACAGGAAGCAAAATTTCCTGTAATGCTTTACAATGTGCCAGGAAGAACTGGAACAAACATTGAAGCGGAAACTATCGCAAAATTAGCTGAATTGCCTGAAATTGTGGCTGTAAAGGAAGCAACGGGAAGCCTTGAACAAATGATAAAAATTCAAGATTTATGTGGCGATAAAATCGAAATTTTGTCAGGAGAAGATCATCTAATCTTGCCAATGCTTTCGATTGGAGCAAAAGGAGTAGTTTCAGTAGTTGCTAATATAATGCCGCAAGAAATGAGCGACTTGATTAGTTCATTCTTAAACAAAAATTTCGACAAGGCATTTGAACTTCATACGAAATTATACGATGTAAGCAGAAATATGTTTGTTGAAGGAAATCCTGTAACTGTGAAGGCAGCTATGAAAATACTTGGAAGATTGGATAATGATGTAGTAAGATTGCCATTGGTTGCAGCTGAAGCAGATACTTATAAAAAATTGACTAAAGTATTTAAAGAAAAAGGAGTCTTTTAATTTTTCTTTATTAAAAAAGTTTTTTATCTAGAAAGAGCTGGAGTAAAATCCAGTTTTTTTATTTTATTATATACTCAGAACC
>NZ_DBHIXN010000103.1:0-2925 GCF_057270615.1 Leptotrichia sp. | reverse complement strand
ATGAAAAAACAGTCAGATGTTATTATGGATTCACAAAAGGCAAGAGGTGTGGAAATGGAAGGAAATATATTTGTAAGATTCAAAGCACTTATTCCAATATTTATTCCAATGGTGCTGTCATCTATAACAAATACTGAAGAACGTGCAATTACTCTTGAGTCAAGAGGTTTTTCAATTGGAGAGGGAAGAACTATTTTAAATGATATTTTTGAAACTAAATATGACAAAATTATGAAAATATTACTAATACTTTTTTTAATTTTTTGTATAGTCTGGAGGATTTATGTCTTATTTAAAATTGGAAAACATTAATTATAAATATCCATTGGAAGAAAAAAAAGTTTTAAAAAATATAAATATTGAGATAAAAAAAGGTGAATTTTGGGCTGTAATCGGAAAAAATGGGAGTGGAAAAACAACGCTTTGCAATATTTTAAGAAGATTTATACCTGATTTTTATAAAGGAGAGCTAACAGGAAAAATAACTTTGGAAGGCAAGGAATTAAAAGACTACAGCCAAAAAGAAATTGTTCAGAAAATTGGATTTATTTTTCAGAATCCGTTTACACAGATTAGCGGTGTTAAAGATACTGTTTTTGAAGAGATAGCTTATGGTTTGGAAAATTTGAGGCTTGAACGTGAAGTTATAATTTCTGAAGTGGAAAAAACATTAAAATTGCTTAAAATTGAAAATCTGCGTGACAGAAATCCTTATGATTTGTCTGGTGGACAAAAGCAAAAAGTCGCCCTTGCTTCAATCATTGCAATGAATCCTGATATTTTAGTTATTGACGAGCCAACTTCACAGCTTGATCCAAAAGGGACAGAAGATATTTTCAAAATTATAAATTTAATGGCAAATGAAGGAAAGACAATAATTTTAGTTGAGCATAAATTGGAATTAATAGCAGAGTATGCCGAAAATATCCTTGTTCTTGATGAAGGGGAAGTAATTTTGAGCGGAAAAGCTAAAGAGGTTTTAAATAATAAAATTTTACTGGAAAAGGAAATTGGGATGACACAGTATTCGATTCTTGCTTATGAACTTGAAAAAACAGGAAAAGCTAAGTTTGAAGAAATTCCTATAACTAAGGAAAAGACTGTAAAATTATTGAAAAAATAAAGTAATAAAAAATAAAAATTGTTAAGCAAATCTTAAAAATATTTATTAAAAAGGAAAAGTTATGAAACCAAAAGATTTGAAAAATAGAATCATGCTTGTAAAAGGCGATATTACCGAATATCCAGCCGATGTAATTGTAAATGCTGCAAATTCTTCTTTACTTGGAGGCAGTGGTGTTGATGGTGCAATTCATAGAAAAGGCGGAAAGGAAATAACAGAAGATTGTATGAAAATACGTGATTCTCAAGGGAAATGCAACGTTGGAGAAGCTGTTATTACAAGAGCAGGAAACATGCCATTTAAAAATGTAATTCATACAGTTGGGCCTGTCTGGCAGTCAGGAAAGAATAATGAAGTAAAACTATTTGCAGAAAAATTGTTAAAAAGTGCCTATATTTCAAGTTTGGAATTAGCTCAAAAAAATAATTTAAAAAATATTTCCTTTCCAAATATCTCGACAGGTGTGTATAGATTTCCAAAAGATTTAGCGGCAAAGACGGCTATTAAAGCTGTGAGTGAATATTTGGAAAAAAATGATTTTATAGAAAAAGTAAATTTTGTATGTTTTGAAAATGAAAATTTTGAGATTTATAAAAAGATATTAAGCGAAAGAGGAATTTTATAAATAACTCTATTTATTTAAATTTTATCTAAAAATATTCCAAAGCAAGGGGTCTTGCCCCCTTGTTAAATTTAATAAATTTTAAAAGGGAGCTGACTATGAGTTTTATTACTGTTAAAAATTTGAGTTTTAAATATCCAAGTGGAGCAGAAAATGTACTTAACAACGTATCTTTTGAAGTCAAAAAAGGGGAAAAAATTGCAATTATTGGACAAAATGGTGCTGGGAAGACAACAATGGTAAAAATGTTAAATGGACTTTTAAAGCCGGTAGATGGAGATGTTATTGTAGATGACTGGAATACAAAGAAATATACTGTTGCCAAAATGAGCCAAAAAGTCGGATATGTTTTTCAAAATCCTATGGATCAAATCTTTCATAACAATGTTTATGATGAGATAGCTTTTGGGACAAAAAAGCTAAAATATTCTTTTGATGAAACTAAAAAAATGATAGAAAATGCCATAAAATTAACAGAACTTGAAAAATATCAAAATGAAAATCCGTATAATTTACCATATTCATTAAGAAAGTTTGTTACGATAGCTGCAGTAATTGCAATGGGATCAGATGTTATTGTAATGGATGAGCCGACAGCAGGGCAGGATTTCAAGGGAATGAAAGTTTTACATAAATTGATTAATGAACTTCAAAAGCAAGGAAAAACAGTTATTACAATAACTCACGATATGGAATTTGTAGTAAAAAATTTTGACAGGGTAATCGTAATGACAAATGGAGAAGTTATTGCTGATGGAGATAAACGAGATATTTTCTGGCAATTTGACACATTGAAGAAAAGTATGGTAAAACAACCATATATTAGTGATTTGGCTAAGGAAATGGAATTAGATGGAAAAGTTTTAAATGTTGTGGAATTTGCGGAAAATTATTAAAAATTTTTTCAAATTAATAGATAAAGATTTTTTTATAGTATAATTAAATTGTGAAAAAACAGGCATTTGTAGATAGAAAAATCGGTTAAACTGCCTTAAAATTTAGGGCAGTTTTTATATTAATGATTTTTTATATCATAATTCAAATTACAGTTGTTTATTATTTTTTAAGTCGAGGATAACACACCAAAAATAAAAAATCTTTTTTCCTTACAGATATTATTTGCAGTTTTTTTGTAAAAAAAAATTGAAAAAAGGATATATTTATGATATAATTTATTCAG
>NZ_DBHIXN010000102.1:0-3083 GCF_057270615.1 Leptotrichia sp. | reverse complement strand
AAAATTAAATAGAAACATAAAATCACAGTCATTAATTTGATTGTGATTTTTTTGTTACAATTTTTTAGAAAGGTAGTGATATGAAAAGTGTAGAAAGTTGGCAAACCGAAAAAGACGACAACAAAGAAATTGATGTTGCAATCGGTAAAAATATTATATTAAGTTCAGAATTAGAAAAAATAAGATTACGTTTGGAAAATAAATTAAGGTTATTTTTTAACGAATGGTTTTTGCATAAGAATGAAGGTATTTACTGGCTTAAAAGAAATGAAAATAATGGACAAATAGGAAATTTATTAGAAAAATTTAATATAGAGGCCCAAGTCAAAGAAACTATTTTGTCGGATGAAGATGTGGCAGAAATAACAAAGTTCGAAAGCAGTTTTGAAAATAGAAATGGAAACTATAATTTTAAAGTGGAAATGTTATTGAAAAATGGAAAGACTTTAGCGTTTTAGAAAGGAGGAATAATGGATTTTGGAGTAACAGAAAAGGGATTTGTATTAAAAAGTTTTACAGATATTATGAAAGATATAGAAAATAGGTACAAAGCAAGATTACAAGATAATAATTATGTTTTAGATTTTAATACTCCAGAAGGGATTCATTCCGAAGCTATAGGTTATGAGCTATCACAAATATGGGAAGAATTGCTTGAATTTAATAATCAAATGAATCTAAATACAGCAACAGGGATATACTTAGATTTCTTTGGAACTTTACTAAGAACTCCACGAAAAGCAGGGGCTTATGCAACTGGACAGGTTAAAATAACAGGAGAAAAGAATAGAGTTATACCAGCACAAACAATTATTAAATATGCTGAAAAAGAATATAGACTATTATCAAACGTTGCGTTGGATAAATTGGATAATAATGAGTATTATGGAATAGGATTTATTCAGGCTCTTGAAATCGGAGAAGAAAGCAATATCACAAGTGATGTTACTTTTACGACTGAATATGAAGGAGTTGCTAAAATTACAAATGATGCAGATGTAACTGGCGGTGCCAATAATGAAAGTGACAGTCTTTATAGGGAAAGACTTAAAAGAAAGGAAACAGTTGAACAAACTGCTACACATGCGGCATTATATAACGGATTAATGGCTTTGGAAAATATTAAAAATGTGTTGATATTAGATCCTGAAACCGAGCCAGCTACTGAAGCTGGAACAGTTAAAATATTTTTAGAAGGAACACCAGACAGCAAAATTTTTGAAACTATTCTAGATCTGAAAGCGGACGGAATATTAACTCTCGCAGATTCTAATGCACAAACTTTTGAAAAAAAAATAAAAAGAGGTGTATTTGAAAGAAAAATAATATATAACATCATAAAATATAGTACGTTATTAATAAAAGTTGAAGTTTTGGAAACAAAAAATTTAGATGAAAAAGATAGTCGTTGGACAAAACAAATACAACAGGAAATTTTAAATTATATTAATAATCTAAAAACAGGAGAGTCTATTAGTTATTTAAAGACATATTCAGAAGTGTTAGGAATTGACGATATAAGAAAAATAAATTTGAAAATGGGATTAACAGAATCCGATGTTGCAATACAAAATTTCGACAAAACATTTACAGTCCCAGTTGGTCAAAAATTTCAAATAAACGAAAATAATATCGAGGTAATTTATGTTTAAGAGTAGCGAAGAGTATACAGATGAAATAATAAGTAGATTTCCACATATGTACAGAAGAGACAGGGGAAGCAATAATTATTTTTTGTTAAATTTATATTTAGAAGAAATAAGACAAGCAAGTAAAGGAATACATGAACTTTTGAAATCTTTAAACATTATGGAGGCAGAAGGTTATGCATTGGACAAATTTGGAACATCTTTCGATTTGAAAAGGGGCACGAATGAAAATGATGAAAATTATAGAAAAAGAATACTTGCGGAAATATCAAGGAAAAGTAGAAATGCAACTTTTGAAACAATAATAAGTGTATTAAAAATTATAATTGAAAATTATGAGCAGAATGTATTTATTTTTAAAGAGGGGATTGTAAAAAGTAGCAGCAAAGTTATTAATTTTAATGTAAAAAACGGAAGTTTTAAAGGAAAATCTGAAACACAGTTTTACAAGGAAAAAGCAGGGAGCATTTATATAGTTTTGAATAAAAGATTGTCAACATATGTTAAAAAAAGTGTTTTAAATATTTTGCTTGAAATAAGGGCGAAAGGTGTGGAAATAACTGTTGATTTTAAATATAAAGTGCAAACAGCTAATTATATTTCAAACGGGGCCTTTGTTGGAGTGAAAAGAATTTTAAAAATAGAGGATAGCTTTTATGATGAGATTTTGCAACAAAAAAGTTATGAGAGCAATTTAGCAAGAATAAATGTAATAACACAAGAAGGAGTAAGATAGATGTTAAAAAAAATAAAAGATTGGATAGGAACGAATTTGGATGTTTACAAAGTTGAAACCGCGAATGATGTTGGTGCTGGATTGGTTAGGCATATTTGGAAAGGTGAAGAAACAGCAACTCAAGTTGGGACAACATTATCAGCACAAGTCATGAATGATTTACAAAAAGGGTTGGTACATACTCTGGATACAATTAGAACTGTTGGAACTAACAAAGATATCTACGAAGTTGCATTGACTGGAATCGAAGAATTTGGTGTATTTGACGGATTAAAATTGTTAATTAGAATTGATGGAGAAAATCAATTTGAGGATGTATTTTTAAAATTAGGCGGAACAGAATATCAAATCTATCAATTAAAGAACAATTTGTTGGATAAGGTTGATAAAGGGATTTTAAAAGATAAAAAAGAATATTTATTGAACTTTAAAAACAATTCTTTTGTTTTATCAGATAGTACTTTATACGGATCGCAAAAAGGCACAGCATTAGAAGGGAATCGTTTAGCTGAGATTCTAGGACTAGAATTTGGTGGAAATATTCAGGATATAGGGGATAAAGTTAGAGGGAAATGTTATTTTGATAATGTAACAAAATTTTATTACGAATGTATAGAAGACAACAGTCTGACATACAACGACAATGGAAAATTTAGAGCGATAAGTAATAAGCTACTTTCTGACAAAGTGGAAAATTT
>NZ_DBHIXN010000101.1:0-3096 GCF_057270615.1 Leptotrichia sp. | reverse complement strand
CCAAAATATTTTATTGTGTTATTTTGGCTGCCCCTATATTTTTTACTCTGTCAAATTTTGAAAAATACTTTACAAATCGAAAAAAATTAGTTATAATAATATAAGTTATATGATAGAGGTGCAGTTATTAAAAGTAAATTTACGGAGAAAAGTCGATTCTGTGAAATAAGTTGAAAGGAATAACTGCCGAAGCATAGGGATTGACTATCTTTATTGCTGGGGCTGTGGATAATATCCATAGGACTGTCATTATCAAGGGATAATGGGGAGCTGTCAGATATAATTCATATAAATTTTTTAAGTTTTTAGTTTGAAATGAAAATAATAAAAAAATTTTTAAATATATGTTTTATATGCTGATGCTTGTTATCAGCATTTTTTATTATCCAAAAAAATACAAATATTGAAAGGAGAAGAGAATTTTTTTATTTATATTATTTCTTAATTATTTAATAAAGAATCTTAATTTTTTATAAGGATTTAGTATTTAGGTTTTATAAAAATAAAAAAATTTTGTGAAAATATGAAATTATTTGGAACGGCAAAAATTAATGAAAAAGGGAATTTATCAATAGGAGGAGTTGATACGATAGAGTTGGCAAAAGAGTTTAAAACGCCACTTTATGTAATGGATCAGGAATTGATTGAAACGACTGTTGATAAAATGAAAGAGGCTTTTCAATCATCAAGATTTAAAACAAGAATAGCTTATGCAGGGAAAGCGTTTTTGACAACTGGGATGATTAAATTGGTTGAATCTAAAGGACTGGATTTAGATGTGGTTTCTGGTGGAGAATTGTATACGGCACATAAGGCAGGATTTCCAATGAAAAGAGTGCATTTGCATGGGAATAATAAATTGGTGAATGAGATTGAAATGGCTGTTGAATATGGAATTGATACGATTGTTGTAGATAATGAAGATGAAATTGTTAAGATTGAAAAAGTTTGTAAGGAAAAAGGTAAGAAACAAGCGGTTTTAGTGAGAATTGATCCAGGAATTGAAGCACATACGCATCACTATATAAAAACTTCAGGACTTACATCGAAATTTGGGATTTCACTTTTCCAAGAAAATTTGATTGATATTGTAAAAAGATTGAATGATAGTCCATATATTGAATTTAAAGGGTTCCATACACATATTGGTTCGCAAATATTCCAATCTGCATTCTTTATATTTGCGTTAGATGAAATTTTTAAATATTTGGATAGATTGAAAAAAGAATTAGGAATTGTAGTTCACACAGTAAATATGGGTGGAGGATTTGGAGTTTATTACAAAAATGGAGATGATCCTAAGCCAATTGAGGAAGTGCTTAGCGAAATTATAACTTATACTGAAGCAATGGAAATTAAATATCAAATTGGATTTAAAGAACTTTGTATTGAGCCAGGAAGAAGTATTGTTGGAAATGCGGGAACTACTTTGTATGAAGTTGGTGGAATTAAAGAAACTGTTGGTGGAAAAACTTATGTGTTTATTGATGGAGGAATGTCAGATAATATAAGAACTGCGCTTTATCAAGCTGAATATGAGGCTGGTGTTGTTAATAAAATGGAAGATACTGACACAAGAGATATTACATTAGCTGGAAAATTGTGTGAGTCAGGGGATATTATCATTCAAAATGGTAAATTGCCAAAATCGACTAAAATTGGGGATATAGTTGCAGTTGGTACGACAGGGGCTTACTGTTATACAATGTCAAGCAACTACAACAGAATGGTTACGCCAGGAGTTGTATTTGTAAAAGATGGTAAAGCAAAAGTTGCTGTTAGAAGAGAATCTTATGAAGATTTATTGAGAAATGATGAAATTTTTGAATTATAATTTTGTTTATTTTTGTAACGATAAAAAGAAAAGACAAATTGAAAGGATAGAGGTGCATTTATTGTGATTATTGTACATAAATATGGTGGAACTTCGGTTGCCACAACTGAAAAAATTATGAATATCGCTAAATATTTAGGTAGTGTAAAGGATTCAGGAAATGATGTAGTTGTAGTAGTTTCGGCTATGGGGAAAACAACTGATGCATTAATTAAATTAGCTCATGAAATTACTGAAAATCCAGATTCTAGGGAAATGGATAGATTGATGTCGACTGGAGAACAACAAACAATTTCGCTTTTAAGTATTGCATTGAAAACATTGGGATATGAAGCGATTTCATTGACAGGGGCTCAAGCGGGGATAAAAACGAGTGGGCATTATATGAAAAATAAAATAGATGATATAAATGGTGATGTTATAAAAGGTCACTTGAATGAAGGAAAAATCGTTGTTGTAGCTGGATTCCAAGGAGTTAATAAAGATGGAGATGTAACTACTTTAGGTCGTGGAGGTTCTGATACTTCTGCAGTTGCACTTGCGGCAGCTTTGGGAGGAAAATGTGAGATTTATACAGATGTTGATGGAATTTATTCAATTGATCCGAGAGTGTATAGCGATGCGAAAAAATTGCCATATATTTCTTATGATGAAATGATGGAATTGGCTTATTTGGGGGCTGGAGTAATGGAGCCTAGAGCCGTTGAACTTGGTGGGAAATATGGAGTAGAAATCTATGTTGGAAAATCACTTGGTGAAAAAAATGGAACGATTATAACTTCAATTCAAAAAATAAAGGAGATTAAAGAAATGGAAGAAAAAGTAATAACTGGAGTGTCGATAAATGAAAATATATTAATGGTAAACGTGGAAGAAATTCCTACAAATGCACAAAATGTATATGAGATTTTTGAAAAAGCTGAAGCAAATGGAATAAATATTGATATGATAAGTCAAAATGATGTAACTAGCCATCACGGAAGTTTTGCGTTTACTTGTCCAAAAACTGATATAGCAGCACTTGAAAAAATTGGTAAAGAAATAGAAGCTGAATTTTCAAAAACATCATTTATAATTAACCAATATGTTACAAAAGTTTCAATTGTTGGAATTGGATTAATTAGTAATATTGGAGTAGCTTCAAAAATGTTTAAAATCTTGTCAGAAAATAATATAAGTTTCCATCAAATTTCTACATCAGAAATTAGCATTTCGTTGGTTGTAGATGAAGTTATGGGGAAAAAGGTTGCAGAATTATTTGC
>NZ_DBHIXN010000100.1:0-3144 GCF_057270615.1 Leptotrichia sp. | reverse complement strand
AGACAGAAAATAGGGAAAAAAGCAATACAGTATTTATCAAATCTAGCTTCCATCAATCAGATGAACAACTGGGCAAGCATAAATGATGCAGCAGATGGGGTAGGAGATGTAGAACAAGGTAATATTGGAAATAGGGAACCTTCAACTCCAATAAATGTATATTCAAAAGTAACAAAAAATATGTGGATAGTATACTTTAATGAAATGGATCCCCTTTTAGATGAAAAAAATGCCAAAAACTGGGATGAAATAAGCGACGCAGACAGGGAGTACAGATACCAAGAAACAAATAAGAGGCTGGAAGCGTTGGACACACAGATAAATGCCTTGGATGACAATATAAAAAAGGAACTGGACAATATCGAAACAAGAAGAGTAACTAAGCAAAAAATGTTAGCAGTATATGGGGATGAAAATTCTATGAAGTTAAGGCTGAACAGCATTAAGGAAGAAAAGGAAAAGATAGCAACAACAAAGGCAAGGGAAGAAGCCAAAAAGACAGCGTTACCATCAAGTGCAACTGATTTGGAAAAGAAAATGATAGACTTGGAAATAGACAGGCTGAATTCGCAGAATGCAATGCTGGCAGCTGAGGATAAGGAAATAAGAGATGCATTAGAAAACGATGTTTTGGACAAAACTTCACTGGAGAAGATGAAAAGGTGGAAGGAAGAGCAGAAAAAGCTGATAGAATCAAGAAAGGAAGTAAAAAAGAGTCAAGTAAAAAGCAAGTCAGAATACGAAGCAGAGCTTGAAATGGAAAAAAGAAAGCACTGGGCAGAAAGCCTGATAGGGATAAAGGAAGGAATCCCGCTAAGATATATGTATGTACCTGAAGTGGAAATAGTGTCGTATTCAGAAGTGGCGGAACTGGGAGAAAAAGCGGGAGGAAAGTTTGAAATAATAGTAAAGCAGGTAATAAGGGATGGGAAATATGCGACAGTAGGAGATCCAATATCGTTGGGGTTAAGAGGTATAGGAAGAATAAAAGATGAGATTGGTAAAATTATTGGTGTGGGAGGGAAAGTAGGTGGTAAAAATGGTAGAGATTAAATTAAAAAAGTATATTTTTCTATTGTTCATATTATTTGAGAATTTTATGTTTTCTATGACACTATCTAATGTAAAAGGAATAGATAAATTAAAGAATTATGATGTAATTAAAAATATTGAAATTGAAAGAATAGCAGAAAAAAAAGATTCGATTCCAAAATTAGAAAGACGAGATGGAATAGCGTATTTCAAAGGAGAATCGAAACCATATAATGGAATTTTGATTGTTAGAGAAAAAGAAAAAATAACAAGTATTTATTTCTACAAAAATGGAAAAGTAGAAGGAGACGGATTTGAATATTATAGTAATGGAAAATTACGTTGTAATATAAAAACTAAAAGAGATATAGATATATTTAATGAGTGTTATAATGAAAATGGAAATATAATTAGAACATATAAAGGAAATGGTAGTCTTTTTGGAATATTAACAGAATATTATAAAGGAACTAATAAAAAATCATATATATCTGAAGTAATACAAGATTATAGCGTCAAAGGAGAAATTAATTACATAAGAAATGGAAAAACGACAGTATATGAAAAAAATGGAAACATATTAGGAGAACTTAACTTTAATAATGGAAGTTTACTGGGAGAAAGACAGAAACTGTATAAAAATGGGAAAGTGAAATATGACTTTATAGGAGGAGCAAAAGACATAAAGGATTTGAAGGCAATACGAAGCTATATAGAGTATTTTGATAACAGCGATACTATGAAATATAGCTGTAATGAAGTGTCAACAGGAAACTGGAAATGTAAGGAATATAGCAAGGATGGAAGTTTCAAGCAGGAGGTAGATGGAAGAAAATACGTGTCTGTGAATAATAATCATCACGGAAACATTTGGGTGAACATATTTTTAGGTGCTTGGAATATATTGAATCCTTAGTATTAAAAAAAGGGGTAATAAAAAATGTGGAATAGAAAGAAAGAATGGGCAGAAAGCCTGATAGGGATAAAGGAAGGAATCCCGCTAAGATATATGTATGTACCTGAAGTGGAAATAGTGTCGTATTCAGAAGTGGCGGAACTGGGAGAAAAAGCGGGAGGAAAGTTTGAAATAATAGTAAAGCAGGTAATAAGGGATGGGAAATATGCAACGGTAGGAGATCCAGTATCATTAGGAATGAGGGGGATAGGAAGAATAGCGGATAAGATTGGTAAGATTATTGGTGTAGGGAGGGGAACAAATGTTAAAACTGATAAATTCTAAATTAAAACAAAGTATTTTATTATTGTTTATCTTATTTGGAAATTATACTTTTTCTATAACATTATCTACTGTAAAAGAACTTCAAGAATTGAAAAATTATAATGAATTAAAAAATATAGAAGTAGAACAAATAGTGAAAAGAATAATGGAAAGAAAAGATTCTGTACCAGAATTAAAAAGAATTGGAAATACAGTATACTACACAAACGAAAAAATTCCTTATACGGGGGCATTAATTGCTAAAAGAAATAAAAAAATATCAGGTATTTATTTTTATAGAAATGGAAAACTTGAGGGAGATGGATTTGATTATTATGGAGATGGGAAAATTCGTTGCAGAATGCAAGCTAAAAATGATATAGATATATTTAATGAATGCTATAATAAAAATGGGAGTAAAATGCACACTTTTATAGGAGATGGTAAACTTACAGGAACATTGACAGGATATTATGAAGGAACTGATAAAAAATCATATATATCTGAAGTAACTCAAAAGTTTGATAATCAGAATGGAGAAATTAATTACATAAGAAATGGAAAAACAACAGTATATGAAAGAAATGGAAGCATACTGGGAGAACTTAACTTTAATAACGGAAGCCTTTTAGGAGAAAGACAGAAGCTATATAAAAATGGGAAAGTGAAGTATGATTTCATAGGAGGGACAAAAGATATAAAGGGATTGAAGGCTATGCGAAGCTACATTGAATATTATGATAACAGTGATATTATGAAATACAGCTGCGATGAAGTGTCAAGAGACAACTGGAAATGCAAGGAATACAGTAAGGATGGAAGTTTTAAACAGAATGTGGATGGAAGAAAATATGTGTCTGTGAATAATAATCATCACGGAAATATTTGGGTAA
>NZ_DBHIXN010000099.1:0-3266 GCF_057270615.1 Leptotrichia sp. | reverse complement strand
ATATTTTTGTAACAAATGTTTGACATCTATACAAAAAAATACTTGACAAAAAACGATTACTGTTGTAAACTATATAATGTAAAAAGATTACAAACGTAAACATTAAAGGAGGTAAGAATGTGAAAGAAAATTGCAGAATCGATAAAAAACAGCATATAACCGATGCAGAATGGGAAATAATGCGAGTTGTGTGGGCAAATAGCGAAGTTACGAGCAAGTTTGTGGCAGAGGTGCTTTGTGAGAAAATGAACTGGAAACCGGCTACAATAAAGACGCTGTTGAATCGGCTGCTGGAAAAGAATATTTTGAAAAAGAGGGAAATTGGGAACAAGTATATTTATTTGACGGATTTTACAGAAAAAGAAGTTGCTAACAGTTATATATTAGGAACTTTTGATAAAATTTGTAAAACGAAAGTTGGAGAAATGATAGGGAAAGTTATTGAGAACAGTGAACTGAGTTTTGACGACTTGGATTTGATTTTAAAGGCTGTAGAGGAAAGGAGGAAAACGGCTGTGGAAGAAGTTTTGTGTGATTGTGTTGAAGGGCAGTGTAATTGCGAACATAGTGGACATAAGCATATTTAAGATATAGTGTACTAAATGAAGGAGGAAAAGATTATGGTAGAAAAAAACTATACAGTAACTGGAATGAGCTGTGCATCTTGTGCCAATGCTGTGGAAAAGGCACTTAATAAAAATAATGATATTAACGCTTCAGTTAATTTTGCAACTGAAAAATTGAATATTGAATATGATGAGAAAAAATATAATTTTGACAAAATTAGGGAAATAGTGGAGTCGGCTGGGTATGGACTGGTTGAGGATATGACAGAAGATAAAAAGATGGAGGGGCAGTGTAATTGCGAACATAGTGGACATAAGCATATTTAAGATATATTGTACTAAATGAAGGAGGAAAAGATTATGGTAGAAAAAAACTATACAGTAACTGGAATGAGCTGTGCATCTTGTGCCAATGCTGTGGAAAAGGCACTTAATAAAAATAATGATATTAACGCTTCAGTTAATTTTGCAACTGAAAAATTGAATATTGAATATGATGAGAAAAAATATAATTTTGACAAAATTAGGGAAATAGTGGAGTCGGCTGGGTATGGACTGGTTGAGGATATGACAGAAGATAAAAAGATGGAACTTTATCAAGAGAAAATAAAAAGCTTGAAAAATCGATTAATTTTGGCAATTATTTTTGTTGTTCCACTTTTGTATATTTCGATGGGGCATATGCTTGGGGCAGCACTTCCTGAATTTTTGAATCCTAAGGTAAATCCGCTTAATTTTGCGTTGGCACAGTTTGTGTTGACTTTGCCTATTATTTATGCTGGGAGAGATTTTTTTTCACATGGATTTAAAAATTTAGTAAGAAAATCTCCAACAATGGATTCATTAATTGCTATTGGGGCAACAGCGGCGGTACTCTATGGAATTTACGCAACTTTTAGAATTGTAACTGTAGACCCTGAAGCACATATGGATTTATATTATGAGTCGGCTGGTACAATTATTACGTTAATCTTGTTTGGAAAACTGCTGGAGGCAAAAACAAAAGGTCAAACTTCATCGGCAATAAAAAAACTTATCGGACTTCAACCTAAAAAGGCTAAAATTATTGAAAATGGAGCGGAAAAGGAAGTTCTGATTGAAAATTTGAAAGTTGGAGATATTGTTATTGTGAAGCCGGGAGAAAAAATTGCGGTGGATGGAAGAATTGTGGAAGGGGCGACTTCTGTTGATGAGTCAATGTTGACAGGAGAAAGTTTGCCAGTAAGCAAAAAAGTTGGAGATAAGGTTGTTGGAGGAAGTATAAATAAAAATGGAAGTATCAGATTTGAAGCGACTGAAATTGGTAAAAATACAGTTTTGTCACAAATTATAAAGCTGGTTGAGGAGGCACAGGGGTCAAAGGCTCCGATTTCTCGAATGGCAGACATTGTGTCGGCATATTTTGTGCCGATTGTTATTGGGATTGCGATAATTACAGGGATTGCTTGGTTTCTGAGTGGAAGTGGATTGGTTACTGCATTGTCGTTTTTCATCGCTGTACTTGTAATTGCGTGTCCGTGTGCATTGGGACTTGCAACACCTACATCAATAATGGTTGGAACTGGAAAAGGGGCTGAAAACGGTATCCTTATCAAAAGTGGAGAAGCTCTTGAAACAGCATACAAAATAAAAACAGTTGTATTTGACAAGACTGGTACGATTACGAAAGGAAAGCCTATACTTACTGATTTGATTGCTTATGGGAAATATAATGAAAATGAATTGTTAAAAATTGCTGCAAGTGTGGAAAATGATTCAGAACACCCATTGGCAGAAGCAATCGTAAACAAAGCAAAAGAGAAAAATATTGAAATTAAGCCGTATGAAAAATTTAGGGCAATGCCAGGTTACGGTATTCGTGCAACATTTGAAGGCAAGGAAGTTCAAATTGGAAATAGAAAATTGATGGAAAATCGAAAAATCAATGTGGAAATTTCTCAAAAAGATTATGATATTTTGTCGAATGAAGGAAAAACGCCAATGTACATTTCGATTGATAACGAATTTGCGGGACTTGTTGCAGTTGCAGATGTTATCAAGGAAACAAGCAAGGAAGCTATAGAAAAACTGAAAAAAATGGGAATCAAGACAATAATGCTAACTGGAGATAACGAAAAAACTGCCAAATTTATCGCAAAACAAGTGGGAATAGATGATGTAATTTCAGAAGTGCTGCCTAATCAGAAATCTCAAAAAGTAAAGGAACTTCAGGAAAAAGATGAATTTGTTGCAATGGTTGGAGACGGAATTAACGATTCACCAGCATTGGCTCAAGCAAATGTTGGAATTGCAATAGGAAATGGAACAGATGTTGCGATAGAATCGGCTGATATTGTCTTAATTAGAAACGATTTGAGAGATGTTGCAGGTGCAATAGCATTAAGTAAAGCGACAATCACAAATATAAAGGAAAATCTGTTTTGGGCATTCTTTTATAATGTACTGGGAATTCCGTTTGCCGCTGGAATATTTTACGCATTCTTCAATGGTCCAAAATTGGATCCGATGATAGCGGCTTTTGCAATGTCATTTAGTTCAGTATCTGTTTTGGGGAATGCTTTGAGATTGAAATTTTTTAAAGTTAAATAGAATTTTAAAAAATAGGTTGAAGTTTACAATATTATAATTTATAAATAGAAAATGACTTAATACCTTTTAATAAATAGCAATTTACAAACTTGTAGAAATGATATAAAAAAA
>NZ_DBHIXN010000098.1:0-3373 GCF_057270615.1 Leptotrichia sp. | reverse complement strand
TATGAGACTTACAATTTTGTAATGACAAGACAGATTTAAATATCTGTCTTTTTTTTGTAAAAATTTTAAAATATTTTATAAAAAGGTGTTGACTTTTGATATAAAATATAGTATACTATCTATGTAGATGAGATAGATAAAATAAAATAAAAAATTGGGAGGAATAACAATGAGACTTTATTATTACGAAGACGGAACAGAAAATGAGCTAACTAAAGGGAATTTTGAGGAAATAAGAGAATTTTTGGTAGTAAATTTAGACCAACTCATAAATTTTTTGGACAACTCTGAAGACAATAATGAGTGGGATGAGGAAGATGGAATGTGGAAAGATTTTGAAGAGTTTAAAGAAGAATTGAGAGAAGACATAGACACTTGTAAGGATGTAGAAGAAATTAGAGAAACGCTCAAATATACAAACAGTCTAATTTCTTGGTGGGGATTGTTTATCGAAGAAGATGAATAAATAAAAAAGCCTACAAAACATTTGCGGGCTTTAAAAAAACAAAAACTTGGAGGAATTAAAATGGAAAAAGAAAAAAAAGAAACAAGAGGGGCGAAAAAGGGTAGACCTAAGCCTCTTGGAAGTGGAAGGAAAAAGGCTGATCCTGGCTTTGAAAACAAAAAAATTTCCGTGGCACTCCCGTCATGGATGTGGGAGGATCTTACAGAAAGAGCAAGAAAACAGGAAATAACAAGAAATAAATTGGTGAGAAATATTTTGGAAATTTATTTAAAAAAATAAAAATATTTTATAAAAAGGTGTTGACTTTTGATATAAAATATAGTATAATAATATCAAGAAAGGGGGAGATCGTTAAAGGCAAGGAACAGAAAGGAGATAAAAATGAAAAAGATGACACAAGCTGAAATGTTAAGACTTCTAGCTGAAGAAAATCAGACAAGAAAAATACTAGAAATAGTAAAATCTTGCAAAGATTTAAAAGAAGCAGAAGAAAAAATAAAAGCTCTACTAAATAAATAATAGAGCTTAAAGCAAAATATTTTGGAGAGTTATCACCTTGTCGGTAACTCTCTCTAAAAAGATTATATCAAATAATCTAAAAAAAGACAAGGGAAATAAAAAAACTTGGAGGAAGTAAAAATGATGAAAAAATTAAATTATTGGAATGTGAAAGCATACAAGTCAGAAGAAGATAAAAAAGCATGCGAAGAAGCTTGGGATAAAGAGATAGAATTAAGAATTGACGACTATGGAAGAGTTTATGATGAAGCTGATACATACATTGCAGATGTAATGTATCAAGAAAGTTCAGAATATTAAAAATAACAGTTTTAAATTTGAAAATGAATAAAAAATAAAGGGCAGACTAAAAATCTGCTCTTTTTTGCTTATAAAGAATTATATAATTCTTTTATTCTTTTTCTTTATTATCAATTTCAATTTTAACTTTCAGAACTTTAAGATCCTGAATTTTCATTTCTTTAAGCTCTAAAATTTTAACTTTTCTTAAATTCTCAATATCTTTTTCAGAAAGATTTGTTATTTTTAATTTTTTCATTTATCGCTCCTTGCTTTTTTGATAAGGATTTGATAAAATAAACTTGTAAAGGATTATTTTATTTCTCTATTGATATTTGCGGTATCAGTAGAGAATTTTTATTTTATCAATTAAGGGGGCAAAAAAGGGGCAAATTTTTAAAAAATTATTATTTTCTTGCATTTTTTGTCAAATACTTGTATAATAAAAGCCAGTAAAAGTAACTATAAATAATAGTAATAAAAAATATAATGATGTTTGGGATATTCCATCTTTAAAAAAAACCTTTTGAAAACACATATTATTCAAAAGGATAGTATGTTTTTTTTTATTGCTTGAATTATAAAAAATAAAAATTATAGGGAGGAAAATTAATGCTTAATTTTTTTAATCATTTACAATTTGGAGTAAACGAACTGTTATGGCTTTCATATTTAGTTTTGAATTTTTCAGCAGTAGCTCTAGCTTATAGATTTTGGGGAAAAGGAGGACTGTTGTCAGTTGTACCATTGTCAATTGTTTTAGCTAACATTCAAGTTGGAAAAATGATGACTTTATTTGGTTTTGATGGAATTACAATGGGAAATATTGCATATGGAGGAATTTATTTGGCATCGGATATTTTGACAGAAAATGAAGGGAAACATTATTCAAGAAAAGTAGTTTCGCTAGGTTTTGCTGCGATGTTATTTACGACATTTATAATGCAAATTGTGCTAAAAGTAAAAGTTTCACCTGATGATACAATGCAAGGAGCCTTATCAGCAGTATTTGGATTTATGCCAAGACTTGCGATTTCAAGTGTGTGCGGATTTGCAGTTTCTCAATCATTTGATATTTGGTCTTATCAATTTATTAGAAAATTTAGACCATCTTTCAGAGATATTTGGATTAGAAACAATGCTAGTACAATGCTAAGCCAAATTTTAGACAATATTGTATTCTCGCTTTTGGCATTTACAGGAGTTTATCCATTTAAAACAGTAATTGGAATCATATTTTCAACATATTTATTAAAAATTGTAATTTCACTATTGGATACACCATTTGTATATATTGCGACTTTATGGAAAAAACAAGGTAAAATAAGTGATTAATATTAAATTTGTTGTAAATTATTTTAAAATTAAATGAATATAATAAAAAGGTATATAATATATAAATGGAAAGATATAGTGTAATAAAAGAAAAAAATCCTCGTGAAATAGTATTACTAAAGGGATTTAACTGTGCTTACGGAAAGTGTGCTTTTTGTAATTACATTTTGGATAATACGAATGACGAAGAAGAGATGAAAAAAGTAAATTTTGAAGCTTTGAGCAGAATTACTGGGGAGTATGGAGTTCTTGAAGTTATAAACTCTGGGTCAGTGTTTGAGCTAAATGGTGCGACATTGGAGAGGATAAGAGAAATTTGTAATGAGAAGAATATAAAAATACTTTATTTTGAAGCGTATTTTGGGTACTTAAATAGATTGAATGAAATTAGGGAATATTTTTCTGAACAAGAAGTAAGGTTCGCATTTGGATTGGAAACTTTTGACAATGATTACAGGACTAAAGTTTTAAAGAAAAATTTTATTTTAAATGAAAGAGTTTTGGAAAAATTGAAAAGTGAATATCAAATGTGCCTTTTAATGATCTGTACAAAAGGACAGACAAAAGAACAAATTTTAAGCGATATTGAGCAAGGAATGGAAAATTTCAAGGAGCTAGTTGTAAGTGTATTTGTAAATAATGGCACGGAAATTGAAAGAGATGAAGAGCTTGTAGCTTGGTTTTTGACAGAAATTTATCCAAAATATAAAGACAGACCAAATATTGAAATTTTGGTTGATAATAAAGATTTTGGAGTTTATGTTCAATAAAATT
>NZ_DBHIXN010000097.1:0-4055 GCF_057270615.1 Leptotrichia sp. | reverse complement strand
GCATTAACAATAATTTCAAGTTCTTTCAAAAAGTCTTTTTTAGAAATTATTTCTATATTTTCCTTTTCTCTTTCATTTTTATATTTTTTTGAAATTAATATTTCTGCTTCTTTTTTTGTTATAAAATCACTGATATACTTATCAGAACTTTTTCTATCTCCATAAAATATTCCACGTTCTCCAACTAACAATTTTCCATTAGACCCCATACCTCTACAGTAATATTCAATATTTATACTCAATTTATCTATAGTTAACTTATAAATTTCATTATATCCATCATCAATAAAATAATTTTTTAGATTTATTCCAAATTTTTTTTGTGGATTAGATAAAAACTCTTTTAATACATCTTTCCCTAATAAATATGATAGAAATCTCTTTAGTATATTTATATCTGAATATCCTATATGTTTTTTATGAAAATTTATAGCTCCGATATTGTATTGATTTTCTTTTCTGGCATAATTGATTAAAAAATTTCTTAATCTGTCTCTTTCAAATATACTATTTAAATCCATATTTATTTTATATTTTTTTGATTCATCTATATGATTGACATAATTTAAAAATTCCTGCTCTACAAAAGCTATCATATCAGAATATTCATTCATATGTTGCAAGTGATACATTAAAAGATAACATAACATCTCTTCATAAGTATAATACACCCTTTCTATATCTTCTATTTCATTCTCATATTCAGAAATATACAATGCTGTCTCATCTTCATCATTCCACCCAATATTTATACTTAGCCCTTGATATTCTCCACTTTTTATTTTTTCATTATTCAAATATATACCTGACATTATATATGGAAAATTACCTATTTCATTAATTACTGTTACTAATAAATCAAATTTATTCATTTTTAAATTTTCAAAAAAATTTTCTTTTATTTTTTTAAGCTCACTTTATTTCCTACCTTTACTTAAACCTCTATTTATAAGCAACTTTTATTTTTTCATATTGAGAGTATAAAAATTTTTGTGTAAATAGAATAGCGAAGTGTTGAATTTACTAGATTTTCTATTAATTTGCACAAAATTTTGGACTATCCCTTATTTTACTTATATTTTTTCAAACTTATTTTCATCTTCATAATATCTGCTTGCACTTTTTCTTTTATCATTTTCAACATCAAGAAGATAATAAATTCTTTTATCTTTATCATGCCAATAAATTTTTCTAACAGTTGCTTTTTTATCAGGATATTTAATTAATTTAACTTTATCACCTATATCAAATTTTGGTTTACTTGTCAGTTCATATCCTTCTCTTTTTATTCTCATTTTTTCATTGGTTGTTAATAATTCTACTAGTATGTATTCTTCATTCTCATCATCTCTTACACACTTTAATATTGTAGAAGTTGGATCTCCGTATACTTTTTTTGTACTCTCAAAATCATAATATTTTAATCTTGATTCCATATAAGAACCCTTTAAAACACCATAAGTTCCTAAATAATTTTGTTTCATTTATTTCACTCCTTTTCATAGGGAACAAATCCCTCAAATTTTCTATCATAATATTTATCTGGGACTTTATTTAAAAATAATTTTTCAACTTTACCTAATGAACTTGAATCAGGTCTAAAATGTCCACTGGCATTATCCACTTTGATTATTTTCCCACCTTGAATAGTTACAATTCCAGCACCTTGTACTTTAGGTTCAAAACCTCCTATTAGAGTTGGGTGAGTCAATGAATCTGTATCTATAAGACCAGTTTCCACACCTTATTTTAAACCTCTATTTATAAGCAACTTTCATTTTTTCTGTTCAGATTATTAAATATTTCTATAACTATATTTTAACAGACAGATTTCTTTTTAGCCATAATAAAAACCTCCAAATATTATATAGTTATTTTACCATATATTATTTAGAGATTTACATAAAATTTTTTACACACATGATAACCTATTATATTTTGAGCTTACACAAAATTATGGACACTTTTTACAAATCATTTATTTTTATTTCTAAATAACTTTCTAATTCTTTTGGCAACATTAAAAATGCTTTTTTCCCCAACAGAACTCTTTTATATTCTTCTAAAGTACAGCTCCAGTCTGGCCAATCATAAAAGTCCGATTCAAACTCTACCCTGTCTTTATATACGGAAGTGAAAAATATCTCTGTTCCTGTTTCAAAGCACTCTATTTCCCCACTCTCCACTCTTTCTATTTCATCCAGTTCATAATCTACATCTGAAACATATCTCATCTCCCATACAGCTCCTGCTAAATAACGTGAGTAATTAACATCATATTTTTCATCATCTATAACATCACAGTCTGGAGCCCATAATTCTCCATTTTTAGCTAATTTATAAAAAAATTTCACTTTCATTAATTTCCTCCTTCATACATTGGAAAGGCTCTTGTTCCCTTCTTATTTAAAAATCCTTTTATTTTTACTCCACTTGGTGAAGTCCCTTCCCAAGAAATACCTCTTTTGGTTGTTTCAGTCATAAAATCAATACTGTTCCAAGCACCATTTATTTCCCATTTTGTTTTCTCTATACTCCAAGCATATAATCTAAACTTTTAATATTTAATCTTTTTTTTATATTTGAGATAATACTTTTTTCTTTTTCTGTATTTAAATAATAAGATATATTTAAAACCCAATATCCCAATTTTTCTCTTAAATTTTCTACATTGCATGATAAATATTTATCAATAGATATTAAGTTCCACAACTCAGTTAATGCTTCAAAAAAATTATCAATTTCTGAAGGTTGATAAGATAAAATCTTTAGTATTCTTTCTTTCCATTCTTCTCTTGAAATATTATTTTCTGTAATACTAGTATTTATTAATTTGATTTCATCATTTTCAATTTGATTATAGATATCTTTTAAACTACCGATTTTATAACTTTCATTTAATTCTTTTTCTATTTTTTCTTTTCTTTGAAAAAAATTTTCCTTTATTATATCATCTATATCAAATTCAATATAAATATCTTCTTTAGTTTGTACATATAATGAAAATAACTCATTTGGAAATATTCCATGTGTTTCAAACATCATCATTGTTTCATTTCTATTAAAATCTTCAAAAATTTTTTCCATTTGTATATCTGAACTAATTAATTGATATGCTGTTATCCCATTTATTTTTACTAGAGCATTTTTCAAATATAAAAAATTTTTAGCTACTAAATATTCAAAAGAAGTTTTGTATATTTCTTTTTTTAAACTTTCTGGTAATTGAATCCATATGTTTTTATTAATTTCAATACCAATATTTTTTCCATTAAACATGAGAAGTCTTTTATCATCATATATATATGGAATACTACAATAAGCACCTAATACTTCTAATTCATTATTCCAACCATTTTGTAATTTTAATTTTATCTTCATAAATATCCTTTCAAAAAATGTTATTTTGTTTTACTCTTTAATTATAGGGAAGTTTCCAATATAATCAGTTACTTTTTCAAAAAAATTTTCTTTTATTTTTTTTAAACTCACTTTATTTCCCACCTTTACTTAAAGCTCTATTTATAAGAAAATTCCATTTTTTCTGTTCAGATTATTAAATATTTCTATAACTATCATAAAAGTTTTGGACATTTTCAATTTCTTTTAGATTAATCCTAATAACGGTTTAAATATATTATTCATTTCCACAAATTCTTTATAAGTAATATCTGCCTTGTCATTAAAGATAATGTATATACCCTTTTCAAGTAACTGAACTTCATTCGCTTTCCCTTTGAGTCTTTCTAAAAGCTCTTCCTTTGGTACTTTTATCAGCTTATTATAACTTTCTTCATTGAAGTACATCACTGGAGATAGTGTAAATAATACATCTTGAAGTTCTTTTAACCCTTTTTCCTCTAATTTTAAAATTTCTGATTTATAGCTTTCTTTATAAGCAATCGAATAACTTGGGGAAACAAAAACATCAGCAATATAAGGATCAAAAATATTTATTACTTTTGGAAGATCATCATATATTATTTTCTTATAGTCTATCAGCTTATATGTTATCTTAAATTCATATAGTAACTCATCCCAAGTTACATATTTAA
>NZ_DBHIXN010000096.1:0-4259 GCF_057270615.1 Leptotrichia sp. | reverse complement strand
GTTAATTAAAAATTTGATTAAATTTATTTGCCCCTATATTTTTTACTCTGTCAAAATAAAAGAATAAATTGACAAATATAACAAAAAAATGGTAATATAAGTTCAGGTTTTGGAGTTAATCGCTTGAGAATTTTTAGAACAAAAATTTTTAAGAGGAAAGTCTGGACTTTGCAGGGCAAGAGAGGCAGCTAACGGCTGCTGGGAGAAATCCTAAGGAAAGTGCCACAGAAAAGAAACCGCCTGATTTTTTTTAGGTAAGGGTGAAAAGGCAGTGCAAGAGACTACCAGTAATTTAAGAGATTAAATTAGCTAGGTAAACCCCTCTCAAAGCAAGGGCAAGCAGAAAGCTGTTAAGAGACGGCCCGTCTTGGCTTGATTGGTAGCTCGCTAAAATCCATAAGCAATTATTGATTTAGATAAATGATTAACTAATACAGAATCCGGCTTATACCAAAGCCTATAAGACTCAGAAATTTTTCTGGGTTTTTTTATTTTTTTTGATATTTTAAAAAAAATTTTTTGCAAAGATACCTATTAAGCTATATTTTAAGCCTTTTGTTTACATTTACGTAAATGTATTGACAAATTAAAAAAATAGTTATATAATACGTTTAACATAATAAGACAACTTTAAAATTGGACATAAAAATTAAGACTGTATACTCAAGCTGCAGGTTTATCTATTTTAGTTTTTCAGTTTTGAAGCGGTTAAAACTATATAAAAAAATATTATAAAATAAAAATAAAATTTAAAAGGAGATAATTAAGACAGTGAATTATAAATTTACAGATTTTTTAAATAAAAAAAATGAAAAACAATTAAGTGAAATGACAAATCAAGAAATTTACTATAAGTTACTTGAATATATTAAGGAAAGAGCAGATGAAAAAACTAAAAATGAATCTAAAAAGAAAATATATTATATTTCTGCAGAATTTCTAATTGGAAAATTATTATCAAACAACTTGATCAATTTGGGGATTTATAAAGAAGTTAGAGATGAATTGAAGGCTGCAGGGAAAAATTTAAGCCATGTTGAAGAAGTTGAAACAGAACCTTCATTGGGAAATGGTGGACTTGGAAGACTTGCTTCTTGTTTCGTTGATTCAATGTCAACTCTAGGAATTAATGGAGAAGGAGTTGGACTTAACTATCATTGCGGATTATTCAAGCAAGTTTTTAGAAATAATGAGCAAAAGGCTGAAGCAAACTACTGGATTGAAGATGAAAGCTGGTTAAGAGATACAAATATCGGATATGATGTTAAATTCAAAAACTTCACTTTACGTTCAAAATTAAAAAGAATTGACATTTTAGGATATGAAAGAGATACAAAAAATTACTTAAATTTATTTGACATTGAAAGTATTGACTATAATTTAATAAAAGACGGTATTTCATTCGATGAAGAAAATATTGAAAAAAATCTAACATTATTCCTATACCCTGATGACAGTACAAAAAAAGGGGAATTGCTACGTATTTATCAACAATATTTTATGGTATCAAATGCAGCTAGATTGATTATTGCTGAAGCAACTGAAAAAGGAAGCAACATTCATGATTTAGCAGATTATGCTTTTGTTCAAATTAATGATACACATCCAAGTATGATAATTCCTGAATTAATTCGTATCATGACTGAAGAACATAATATTTCTTTTGATGAAGCAATGGAAATTGTAACAAAAATGACAGGATATACAAATCATACAATTTTAGCAGAAGCATTGGAAAAATGGCCTTTAGATTATCTAGAAGAAGTTGTGCCGAATATTGTTGAAATTATAAAAAAACTTGATAAAATTATAAAAGCTAAATATTCAAATAAAAAGGTACAAATTATAGATGACCAAAATAGAGTCCACATGGCAAATATGGATATTCACTTTTCTTCAAGTGTAAACGGAGTTGCTTATTTGCATACTGAAATATTGAAAAATAGTGAACTTAAGGATTTCTATGAAATTTATCCTGAAAAATTTAATAACAAGACAAATGGAATTACATTTAGAAGATGGCTTGAAAGCTGTAATGAAGACTTGGCTGATTACTTCAAAGAATTAATTGGTACAGGTTATTTAAAAGATGCTGAACAATTAAAGGAACTTTTGAAATTTGTAGACGATAAAAATGTGTATGAAAAATTATCACAAATTAAACACGAAAATAAGATTAAATTGAAAAAATACTTAAAACATACACAAGGAATTATTATAGATGAAAATAGTATCATTGATACTCAAATTAAAAGATTCCACGAATATAAACGTCAACAAATGAATGCTTTATATGTAATCAAAAAATATTTAGATATTAAAAATGGAAAATTACCTGAAACAAAAATAACAGTATTATTTGGTGGAAAAGCTGCACCAGCCTATATCATTGCCCAAGACATAATCCACTTGATACTTTGTCTATCAGAAATTATAAATAACGATCCAGAAGTAAACAAATACTTAAATGTTTATTTAGTTGAAAATTATAATGTAGGATTAGCTGAAAAAATTATTCCAGCAACAGATATTTCTGAGCAAATCTCACTTGCTTCAAAAGAAGCCAGCGGAACTGGAAATATGAAATTTATGCTAAATGGAGCATTGACACTTGGAACAATGGACGGAGCAAATGTGGAAATTTACGATCTTGTAGGCGAGGACAATATCTATATTTTTGGAAAACAAAGTGATGAAATAATAAAATTATATGAAACTTCAGGTTATGTTTCAAAAGATTATTATAAACAAGATGGAATAAAAGAAGCAGTTGATTTTATAACTTCAGATGAGTTAATAAAAGCAGGAAACAAAGAAAGACTGGAAAGACTTCAAAATGAGCTTATAAATAAAGACTGGTTTATGACATTAATTGACTTTGAAGATTATTATAATACAAAAGAAAAAATGTTTAAAGACTATGAAAACAAAGACTTATGGTATAAAAAAGTAATAAATAACATGGCAAAATCAGGATTCTTTTCATCAGATAGAACAATTGCACAATATGAAGACGAAATTTGGAAAACTAAATAATTAATTTAAATTAAATAAGAGACTATCTTTAAATGATTACTTTTTAAAAGTTAGTCTTTTATTTTTTTGATTTTTTAATAATAATTAATTAAATTTAAACTTTTTGAAATATTTGACAAAAGTAAAATTATATTTTATAATAACTTATATTAAAAATATAAAAAGGGAGAAATTTTATGAAAAAAATTTTATTTATGCTAGTTGTATTAATTTTTGGTTCTGGAATTATTGTTGCTGGCGAAGTTCCAGAAAATATTGTATTTGTAGGAGATTCAATAATGGATAGTAGTAAGCAGTATATTGCTCCTAATTTTAAAAATCCTTATTTTGACACAAAAATTTCGCGTCAATTTTCAACACTTCCAGGGATTGTTACAAAATTAGTTGAAAATGGGAAATTAAAAACTACATTGGTTGTTCACCTTGGAACAAATGGAAAATTTACAGATAAAGATTTTGACTATGTTATGGAAATGGCAAATGGTAAAGATGTATTCTTTATGAACACTGCTCATAAAGATCCATGGGAACAAGAAGTAAACAAAAAACTTAAAGAAAAAGTTTCTCAATATCCAAATGCCTATCTTATAGATTGGTATTCTTATGCAAAAGGTAAAAATCAATATTTTTACAAAGATAGAACTCATCCAAATGACAAAGGTCAAAAATATTATGCAGATTTTTTAACTAACGAAATTAAAAAACATTATCTTGAAGAAAACAAAGACATTAATAAAAATGATTCTTTGCAAAATAATTCTTCAACTTTAAAAAATAATGATGGAAAAACTGAAAAAATAATAGACTTAAGAAATATAATAAAAAATACAAAATAAAATTATTATTTCACTAAATTAAAAGTATTCACAATTTTAACAAAAAGATAGCAAGAAGTCGCAGGCTTTCTATAAGTGAGAGATGAATTGCTTTTTTTTTAAAAAGTTGAAAAAAAGAAATTACAAAAAGCATTATTAAGGAAAGTAAAATTTTCTAAAAATTGGTATAGACAAAAATTGAAAATATCAAAATTACATGAGTATATTAAAAATTGCCGAAGAGATTTTTTACATAAATTATCGAAAAAATTGTCCAAAGAACATAATGCTGTGATTGTCGAGGATTTGAATATAAAAAAAGACAGGGTAGGAACTACCCGAAGAGCTTGGTAAATATATTTGGCTAACAAAAGAAGATACTTCCCAAGAAGCTCCCGCTTCTAAAAG
>NZ_DBHIXN010000095.1:0-4260 GCF_057270615.1 Leptotrichia sp. | reverse complement strand
TATCATAAATATATCCTTTTTTCAATTTTTTTTTACAAAAAAAAGCAATTCATCTTCCGCTTGTAGAAGCCGGAGACTTCTTGCTATCTTTTGTTAAAATATATCTATAAATATTTTATCCAGTATATATTTGACTTTTTACTTTGTTTTGAATATAAATAATGATATAATATATTGAAATAAAAAGACTGAAAATATTAAATGATTAAATAAAAATCAATTTAAAAGGACAGGAGAAAAATATGGATAAAGTAGCTTTAATTATGGCTGGAGGAAGTGGAACGAGGTTTTGGCCATTATCTACCAATGACAAGCCAAAGCAATTTTTAGATCTAGTGTCGGAAAAGACAATGATTAAGGAAACTGTTGACAGGATAAAGGAAATTATTCCATCAGAAAAAATATTTATTTCTACAAATATTAAATATTTTGATATAATAAAAAAAGAATTGCCTGAAATTGCTGACAGGAATATAATTTTTGAGCCAATGTCAAGAGATACAGCGGCTTGTATTGGATATGCAGCCTGCATTGTTAGGAAAATTTATAAGAATAGCATTATGGCAGTTTTGCCATCAGATCATTTAATAAAAAAAGAAAAAGAGTTTTTGGAAAGTCTGAAATTTGCATTTTGTGAGGCTGAGAAAAATAAAATTATTACACTTGGGGTTAAGCCGACTTATGCAGAAACTGGATATGGATATATCGAGTATATCGACAGGAAAAAATCAAAAGATGATAAAAAAAATAATTGTAAAAATATTGAACCAAAAGAAGAATTCAGATCATATAAAGTAAAAAAATTTAGGGAAAAGCCAAATAAGGAATTGGCTGAAAAATATATTGAGCAGGGGAATTACCTTTGGAATAGCGGAATGTTCGTATGGAAAACAGAATTTATTTTAAATGAAATAAAAAAATATATGGAAACTCATAAAGTTATTTTGGAAAATATTGAAAAAATGTTAGAAACAGTAGATTTAAATTATGTTTATGGAGAAAAATTAAGTGATTTTGTAAAAGATGAATTTGAGAAGTTTGAAAAAATTTCAATAGATTTTGGTGTTATGGAACATACAAAATCCGTAAGTGTGATTCCTGTTGACATCGACTGGAATGATGTTGGAAATTTTAAATCGCTTGAAGATATTTTTCCAAAGGATAAAGATAGTAATGTTGTGCGAGCCAGTCATTTTGAACAAATTGACTCTGAAGGAAATATCGTGATTAATAAGGAAGATGACAAAATTATTGCTACAATTGGACTGGAAAATATTGTCATTGTAAATACAAAAGATGCTTTACTTGTATGTCATAAGGATAAAAGTCAGGAAGTCAAGAAAATATTAAATAAAATTGAATCAAGCAAAGCAAAAGACTAAAATTTTTTGCCGTTTATATTGATATATTCAAAAAAAGGAGAAAAATAAAAAATGGAAATGGATATTATAAAAGAAGCTAGAAATGTATTTGATATCGAAATAATAGAACTTGAAAAATTGAAAAATAAATTGGGAGATACTTTTCAAAAATTAGTTCAAATGATTTTAGAAATTAAAAATAATAATAAAGTTATCGTTACTGGAATCGGAAAGTCTGGAATAATTGGGAAAAAAATTGCTGCGACACTTGCTTCAACTGGGACAACTGCTGTATTTATAAATGCAGCGGAAGCACTTCATGGAGATTTGGGGATGATTAGTAATGGAGATGTGATAATAGCTATTTCAAATAGTGGAAATTCTGATGAAGTGT
Organism: Leptotrichia sp.; assembly: GCF_057270615.1. Lineage (NCBI taxonomy): Bacteria > Fusobacteriati > Fusobacteriota > Fusobacteriia > Fusobacteriales > Leptotrichiaceae > Leptotrichia > Leptotrichia sp. The sequence goes on along the minus strand of NZ_DBHIXN010000095.1, from coordinate 2,505 downwards.
TAAGTATTTTAGCACCAATAAAAAAAATTGGTGGAAAAATCATTGCATTTACTGGAAATCCTAATTCTACATTGGGAAAATATGCACAACTTACGGTTAATGTTGGAGTTGAAAAGGAAGCATGTCCGCTGGGGCAAGCCCCGATGAGTTCGACTACGGCGACACTTGTAACAGGAGATGCCCTTGCAGCTTGTCTTATGAAACTAAAGAATTTTACTGAAAATGATTTTGCAAAATATCATCCAGGCGGAAGCCTTGGGAAACGTTTATTGTTGCATGTTTCTGATTTGATGCATATTGGAGATGAATTACCAGTTGTAAAAAGAGATGAAAAAATTGAAAATGTGCTAATGGTTCTTACTAAGAAAAAACTGGGAGCTGTGTGTATTTCAGATACAGGTCTTGAAAATGGGAAATTGCTTGGAATTATAACAGAAGGGGATATTCGGCGTGCATTGGAACATAAGGATAAATTTTTTGATTATGTTGCTTCTGACATTATGATTTCTACACCAGTAACAATTGAAAAGAATGCAATGGCTCTTGATGCGCTTCATTTGATGGAAAATAGAAAAAGTCAGATTAATGTGCTGCCAGTTGTAGAAAATGGGAATGTTGTAGGACTTATAAGAGTCCATGATTTGATAGGTTTGAGATAGCAGATAAAAAATAGAAAGAGAGAAAAAATGGAAAAAATAATAGGAATAAATCCAGTAATAGAAGTGTTAAAATCAGATAAAAACATCGAAAAGCTGGAAGTTTATAAAAAAATAAAAAAAGAAACAATTAAAGAAATATTGAATTTGGCAAGTAAAAGGAACATAAAGATTTTTTATACTGATAAACGGACTGAAAATTCTCAAGGAGTTGTGGCTCTTGTTTCAGAATTTGATTATTATGTAGATTTTGCTGAATTTTTAGAAAAACTTTTGAGAAAAGAAAAATCGATAGTTGTTGTGTTGGATCAGGTTCAGGACCCAAGAAATTTTGGAGCGATTATAAGAAGTGCGGAATGTTTTGGAGCGGATGGAATTATAATTCAGGACAGAAATAATGTAAAGGTTACAGAAACAGTTGTAAAATCATCGACAGGAGCTATTGAACACGTGGATATTGTAAAAGTTACAAATATTTCTGATACAATTGACAAATTAAAAAAATATGGATATACAGTTTATGGTGCAGAAGCTGATGGAAAAAACTATTATTATGAAGAGAATTATCCAGAAAAAACATGTCTTGTACTTGGAAGCGAAGGGAACGGAATGCGTAAAAAAGTAAAAGAACATTGCGACAAAATTGTAAAAATACATTTAAAGGGTCAAATAAATTCATTAAATGTGTCTGTGGCTGGAGGAATAATACTGTCGGAAATGTCGAAATAGCAAGAGCTAGAATTTTCTCATTTGTAAAAGATATTTAGGCGATTGTAAAAGCAAATAAATTAATACAAAACCTCATTAAGGAGTTAAGTCCAGAAAAAATAATAAAACTAAAAATTTAAGAATACTGTATTAATTAGAATCTTTATACTTTTACGAATAATTAACAGAAAATATTTGATAGGAGAGAATTTTAATGGAAAAACAAAAATATATTTTAAATAATACTTATGGAATTAATGGGATAGAGAAAATATCTTTAAAGGAAATAATGAAAATTTTTTCTATTCCTGAAGAAATAGAAATAAAATTGAGTGATGATAAAATAACGATATCAATAGATTTAATATACAAAGGTTTGAAAATATACTATTCATTAAGTTACTTTGTTGAAAATCTTACAAAACCAGAAACTCAATTTTTAACTTTTTGTATGGAAAAGTTGTATTTAAACAATAGAGAAAGTATAAAAGTAGGAGATGAAATAAAGACAGTTCTTCCTAAAATAAGAAAATATCTTAAGAGAAACAATAAAAATGTTAAATTTGAATATGAGGAAGATAAGTATGCAGGGAAATATTTATTTGATAATGGAGAGATTGATATATTTTTTGAAAAATTTGGAAGCAAGAAAGTAATGGATGATATAATGATAAGTTTGCCTTATGAGGATATATTGCCAGAAAATAAGGAAGTTTTAGTGGAAATTAGCAAAATAATGGAGATAAAAAATAAAATAGATGAATTGTTTTGGAATAATAAAGTGTAGTAATTACTTTTATAAAAATATAAAATTTTATATTGCAAAGAAAAATAAAAATTAAGAATTACAAGAAATCAAAGAAGAAAAATAATATAGTTTGTGAATAGGATAAAACAAAAAGAAAAAAATATCAGTATTAATTAAATATTTTAAAAAAGTCATTGACAAATAGTATAAAAATATGATATACTAATTAAGTAATTTATGGGTGGATGTCCGAACGGCTAAGGGACCGGTCTTGAAAACCGGCGAAATCGCAAGATGTCTGGGTTCGAATCCCAGTTCACCCGCCATTTAAATAATTTTGGAGAAGTGGCAGAGAGGCCGAATGCGCTCCCCTGCTAAGGGAGTATCCGGGCT
>NZ_DBHIXN010000094.1:0-4386 GCF_057270615.1 Leptotrichia sp. | reverse complement strand
TAGTTTGTTTAAAAATCAAAAATATATCAATTATAAATACAGTTTAATGTTCTACTCTTGTTTTAAAAATTATCATAATTTTTATTTCAAAGATATACTCTATAATTCTCAAACAACAAATTTATATATATTTGATAATTTATTATTATAGTTTAAATTTTTTTAAACTTGATTCTTAAAGCTGTATTGCCGCAGTTTAAGTTTTATTGGATAATTGTAAAAATTGGATAACAATAGTGGTATTTATAGAAACAAAGGGCAAAAATATTTGTCTAAAAGGGGAAAAAAGAAAACTGAAAACGTGAAAATATTGTGCTTGTTGAAGTTTTTAGACTTTTAAAAATATTTAGGAGGTAAGTATGAAAAAACTGAATAAAAATATGAGTATATCCGAATGCATGGATATTTGGCTAAAAAATGAACATAATTATATAAAGGAGTCAACTTATTTTCTTTATTTATCAATTATTGAAAATCATCTTAAAACGTATTTTAAAAGAAGAAGAATAAATACGATTTCAAACGAAGATTTTCAATCTTTTATTTTAGATAAGTTAAATTTTGGAAGAATGGATGGCAAAGGAGGGCTATCAAGAAAAACAGTAAAGGATATGGTAATTGTACTAAAGTCTATATTAAAATTTGCAATAAAATGCAATATTATAGAAAGAATTGATTTTGAATTTAAAATTCCTAAAAAGGAAAATATTAAAAAAGTTGAAGTGTTTAATTTTAAGGAAAGAATAAAAATTTGTGAATACGTGAAAAATAATCTTTGTAATCAGACGTTGGGAATACTTATTTGCTTATGTACTGGGCTTAGGATAGGAGAAATCTGTGCATTGAAGTGGGAAGATGTGGATTTACAAAATGAAGTTATCAATGTGAATCATACAATTCAAAGAGTGTACATAAATACAGCTAAAAAGAGCAGAATTATCATTTCATCACCTAAAACAGAAAGTTCAAGACGTAAAATTCCAATTGCTGTTGAATTAATATCTATATTAAAAAAATTTAAATCTAATAATAATATTTATGTAATTTCTGGCAAAGAAAAATATATTGAGCCAAGGACTTACAGAAAATTTTTTAAAAGAATTTTAGATAAATTAAAAATTTCAAAATTAAAATTTCATTCATTAAGGCATACTTTTGCAACACAAGCTATAGAAAATGATATAGATTACAAAACGGTATCTGAAATTTTAGGCCATTCTTCTGTTGGAATAACTTTAAATTTATACGTTCACCCTAATTTAGAGCATAAAAAAAAGTGTCTTAATAAAATTTTTGACACTATGGTAAAGACATTTTAAATATAACTTGAAAAAATATTTAATAAAAGTAATTAAATGAAGATAAAAAATAAAACAAAACTTTGTAGCAATACAACTTTAACTGAACCTCTCACGACTGAAGTCGCGAGGTTCTTAAGTACTATTTAGTTTCTTTTGAATATCTAATATTCAAATACTAGCTAATTTCCTTAAGACTTTAATGGACAAGCTCTCCGCCCGGAACATTTACGTCCTGTTGGCTCGGTTCAAAACCAGTTTTTATTTTAAAATCCCATACATTTTAATGTTTTTACATTTCCTTTTTTTATTCTTTCGATTTCTTCTTTATGCAATTTAACAAAATTTTTAAATTCTTTTTGTGCTTTTTCTATATTTACTTCTTCTAAATTTTCTTTTACATTCTTTATTAAAAATGCAGAATACAAATCTCTTTGTATTTTATTTCCTAATATTTCTACCCATCTTTTTGATAAACTTTTCTTTTCATATTCATTTGTACTATGATTTAGTTGACTAGCTTTTACTTTAAAAGTATCAATTTTTATTATATTTTTTCCAATATATTCTAATTTTCTATTTATTATTTCAATTAATAATGCTGGTGCTCTATTTGATAATGATTTTCCAAATCTCTTTTTCTTTTTAAATTTTCCAGTCTTTTCAGACATTTCAGTTTTCTTGCTTCTTCTCTGTAAAGCTTTAAAACTCATATTTTCAACTTTTACTATTGTTCCAATTTCTAGTATACTATTCGCTAAAATATTATGAGATTGTTCCCTTTTCTCTGCGATTTTTCTCTGAAAATTTGAAAGTTTTAACTTTGTTTTTACATATGATTTGCTCTTTTTCCATTTTTCTTTATTTTCTATATTAATAGTACCATCAGCATTGTATTTATTAAGATTGTTTGCTCTTCTCTGTCTATCTAGTTTTCTTTGTAGTCTTATTTTTTCTTTTTCATTTATTTCTATATTTTCAGCTAAAATCTTTAATTCTACTTTATTATCACTAACAATTGCTATTGTTGAAGTTCCTATATCAATTCCAATTTCATTTTCTCCACCAACTTTATGTTTTTTAGGAGGTGTCCCCTCAAAAGTTATTTGAACGTAGTATTTATTTTTTCCATTTACAACCCTCTTAAGTAATCTACAATACAATAACTTATCTAAAAAACAACTTTGTGCATATTTATCATTATTTTTCATTATTACTGGAATCTTTAAGCCTAACCAAGATATGCAACAATCTTCTTTAAAAAATCTAAGTCCTGTAATATTACCTTTTTCTCTAACAGAATAGAAATTTCCATAACTTTTAAAATATACTTTTTTAGCTTTACCATATTTAAATTTTTCATAAGTCGCAAAGGCTCTTTCAGCTAATTCTTGTCCCATTTGAGAACCTATATTCTTTTTAAATTTTTGTGTCATAGGTTTTACATACTTATTTAATTCAAATTTAGATATTGAATATTTTTTATCTAATTCTTTATATCTTTTAGATTGCTCTTTTTTATCTAAATTACTGATTTCTTTATATTCAGAAGAATTTATCATTTTTCTATGTCTTTTAAGAATTTCACTAAGGCAAGAATTATATATCATTCTGGCTATGTTTAATCTTTTTTCTAAAATATGTTCATGCCAAAGTTCAGTTTTTAAAGCTAATGTCAATACATAATTCGCCATAGTTCCTCCTTCTCATCTTTCTTTTTGAGTTTGGATATATCTTCTATATTTTACACACCACACTATATGATATTGAATTGAATACACATATCCTCTTCCAAAATAAATATTCGATATTTTTATTATCATTTTTATTATACTATATATATTTAACTATTTCAAATTTTTTGTAAACAAAAAATATGCCATTCATCTCACGACTAAAGTCGCGAGTGTTCTGGCATAATTCATAAAAAAATTCTGATTGATTTAGCATTATTTAATTATGAACTAATACTATTCCCTGTTTAAAAAAGCGAATATTTATTTTAATTATCTAAAAGAAAATATTAGATTTAATCTAATAAAAAGATTTATAATATATTCATTATTAAAATGGAGTTTAGTATAAAATAATTATCAAGTAAATTGCCTATTTAGAAAAAATTTTTTGAAAAGCTATTTACTTGAATTTGGTAATAAAATGTGCTATACTCATACTGTAATTATTTATAAATTATAGCAGTTTTACTTTGATGAAATTTAATTAAATATTAAAACAATTCTAACTTTTTATAAGTAAGAATTATTAGAGTATAGCTGTTAAGTGAGGATGAACTATGAAATTAAATAAAGATATTCGGATACGTATACTTTATATATTTATTTTATATATTATTTACAGTATTTTGTTGGATAAATATAACTATATAGCAAAGTATCTGACCAATTTTATATTTATCCTATTCATATTTGTAAAATTTATATTCGGACAGCTTGATTTTTATGCTGAACGTTTTAGATATAAAGATGTATTTATAACATTAGGTATTGATGTAGTATTTTCTATTATACTATATGCTTTCTGGAAACAATTTAATATATTTTATATATATTTGCTAATATTTTTGTTTCAGCTTGCTTTCAGAAAGATTATATGCTCTATTTATATGAAAAAACAAAATGTACTAATATTTGGCTCAAATCATATAAAAAATAATGTTCAGGAAGATATTATCAATACTCTTGACTATAACTATGTTGGATATATCTCAAATAATAAAAGCAAGGCAACAAAATATCTGATTGGAAATTACGACCAGATGGAAGAAATTATTTCTAAAAGGAAGATTGATTTATTGGTCATTGTAAAAGATATAAAAAGTCCTGATTTTAAAAAATATCTAAAACGTATTTTTGATTTGAAAATTAATGGTCTGAAAATAATAAATTACGAAGAATTTAACGAAGATATCCAAAAAAAAATAGATATAAATCAAATAAATGAAGAATGGCTTTTGCAATCAAATGGATTTGATATTCTAAGCAATGAAATGCAGAAAAATATAAAACGTGGTATAGATTTAATTCTTGCACTTACATTAATGGTGCTTCTCTGTCCACTAGCATTAATT
>NZ_DBHIXN010000093.1:0-4477 GCF_057270615.1 Leptotrichia sp. | reverse complement strand
ATTTCCATCTATGAAGTAAAAAAATATTTAGTAAAGTAGCAGCTTTATTTAAAATTTTTCAATAAGTTGCTACTTCAGAAACTGTAGAATTGCATAATAATTATAGCTCAAATAGTTCAAGTATGGGAATAAATACCGGAGCGACAATAGGATATTGGAGTGTACCCAAAATCTTGGACAAATGTTGTGAGATAATACATATTATACAGATGATCATTATAAGACTTTTAAAGAAATTAAACCTGAACAAATAAATACTAAGTAACAAAGAAAGAAGGGTAGCAATAATGGGGAGTAGTTTAACCATAATAAATCAGGAACAACAAAAAAAATTGTATAAAAATTTAGAAGGTAAATGGGTTATAGAATTAGATAGTGAAAAAATAAAAAATATAAATGATTTTTGTATAGCAATAATGGATGAAATTGATATTATATATGATTATAAACATTTATACGGGTATGATTGGTATTCTTTTAGAGATGCTGCTATGGAATCTGAACATATAGTAAAAAAATTATTTGGAGACAAAGAAGCAAATGTTGTAATAATTTACGATAATTCAAAATTAATTATGAGTGAAATAGATAGGGGGATTAGCTATCAATACTTAATAGCACTTATGCAATGGTGGAGCAATAAATTAAATTTGGAAATTTATCTTGTATTTGATAATATGACAAAAATTTTTAATAGCAAGATTATAAGAGACGATATGTCAAATGAAGATAAAATATTTAAATTAGAAGAAAATAAAAATATTTTTATTATGGATTTAAAACAAAATGAATTAGCAGACGAATTTATAAAAAGAATAGATAAAAATATCAATTTTTCAAATAAAAAAGAGTATGTATTAATTTTTAATAACTCCTACAATTTTGTCCAAGGAATAGACTATCAAGAAGCTGGATTAATGGCTAACAAACTTATAGAAGATATATTGCTGAAAAAAAACAAAAAGATAAAAATATACTTATTGTTTTAAAAAATTCTTATTTTGAGAATTCTGGAATATACTTAAGGACTTATATAAATTGTAAATGCTTTTAAAAATGTTTACAAAAATTAGGTTACGATACATCAACCACAGCCAGTAGTTGATGTTGTACAAAAAGATAATCAGAAAATACTTGATAAAAAAATTGAAAACCAAAAATTATCTGAAAATCCAGTGCGAAATGTAAAAGACTAGAAAAATTTTTAAATAATCGTTGTTGTAAAAGACAGCGGTTATTTTTTGTTTTGAAGAGAGTGTACAGAATTTTGTGTAAACTCAAAATATAATATATGGTACAGGATGGTAGTTTTACCATCCTGTTTTTACACACCCTATTTAGTTAATTCTTTTATTACTTTCAATGCTCTTTCATAATCTGGCTGTTCTCCAATTTCTGGAACATATTCTACATATTGAATAATTCCATTTTTGTCAACAATAACGACTCCTCTGGCTAACAATCTTAGTTCTTTTATTACAAATCCATATTTTGTTCCAAAGTCTAAATCTTTGTGATCTGAAGCTGTTAGGGCATTTGCAATTCCCTTGTCTGCACAATATCTTCCAAGTGCAAATGGCAAGTCAACTGAAATTGTAAGCAGTTGTACATCATCTCCAAAACTTGCGGCTTCTTGATTGAATCTAGCTAGCTGTAATGCACATACTCCAGTGTCAACTGATGGAAATACTGCAATTACAACAACTTTTCCCTTATAGTCACTTAATTTTATTTCCTTTAGTTCTGGTGATAAAACTGTAAAATCAGGTGCTGTTTGTCCAGCTTTTACTTCATTTCCAGTAAGAGTTATAGGATTTCCCTTGAATGTTACTTTATTTTTTATTTCTGCCATTTTTTTCTCCTTAATTTTTATTTTGTATTTGTACTCGAACCTATTTAAAATTATATAAACTTAGGGTTTGAGTAAGATAGTTATAGTTTCTGAGCTAATTTTACTATGAAATTATCTACTTTTTGTAATTATAACATATTTAAAATTATTTGTACAGAAAAATTATTTGGTTTTCAAATAATAATTATCTTTTTTCCAAAATATGTGTCATTCCCTGCTCAACGATATGCTTTATATGCTCATCTTCTAGTGAATAATATACTATTTTTCCATCTTTTCTATATTTTACAAATCTTCCTTGCTTTAATACTCGCAGTTGATGTGAAATAGCAGATTGTGTCATTTTTAAAAGATATGCAATATCACAAACGCACATTTCCTCTTGAAACAAAGCGCTTAAAATTTTCATTCTAGTTGTATCTCCCAATATTTTAAAAAAATCTGACAAATCGTATACAACTTCTTCTTTTGGCATTGTTTTTTCTACTTTTTCCACAATGTTCTTGTGGATAACTTTTACTTCACAATTTTCATTTTCTTCTTCCATTATTTTAGTCATTTTCTCTCCCAAGTTTTAAAATATATGTCAATATTATACCACATATTGAAATAACGTGAAAGTAAACAATTCACATAATTTTTCTTTGATACTCTAAGGTAAAAGAAGTGAAAAACTACTAAAAGAATGTTATAATATAACAAAGTTTTGTACAATTCATACGTTATGCATAAGTTTGAAAATTTTGAATTTTAGGAGCGAAGCTATGGCTGGAAAAAGTGATATTAAAAAGCAAATATTAGAAATTGAAGATGTGGAAGAACTGAATACAAGTGAAGAAAACAAGTCTAAAATAAAGGAATACATGGAACATTATGGTAAAAATGAAGATTCAATAGACAATTATGTGATAAAAATAAAAAAATGTCTTGATATTATTAATCAGCTTGACTGGAAGAGAACTTTAAAAGAAAAAAAAATTGATATTTCTAAAATACGGAATATTTTGAATGAAAGACATTATGGAATGGAAAAAGTAAAAGAAACTATTTTGGAATCTTTGGCAATGCGGCACTTTATGAAAAAAAATGATAATAAAACCCCAATTATACTGTGCTTAGCAGGTTCGGCTGGAACAGGTAAGACTTCAATAGCTGAAGCAATAGCCGAAGCATTAGGGAAAAAATTTGAAAAAATTTCTATGAGTGGTGTATCTACAACATTTGAATTAACAGGGCTTACAAAAGGATATACTTCAGCTGCTCCTGGAAGAATTATAAAAACTTTGGCAAAATTTGGATGTGATGATCCTTTAATTTTATTAGATGAAATAGATAAGGTTAATCAGAAAAAATCGGAGGGAGATATTGAGGGAGTTTTACTCGAAATTTTGGATCCAGATCAAAATAAAAGATTTAGGGATGAATTTTTAGAGTTGGAGTATGATTTGTCAAATGTAATGTTTTTAGCAACAGCTAATAATTTAAGCGAAGTTTCGGAGCCATTAAAAAGTAGAATGGAAATTATTTATTTAGAAGATTATAATTTGGAACAAAAAGTTGAAATTGCAAAAAACTATATAGTTCCAAGTATAAATAAAAAAATAGGTTCAAAATTATTCTTTAGTGATGATATTTTAAAATATGTGATACAAAATTATACAAATGAAGCTGGAGTTAGAAAATTAAAGACAATTTTGATGAAAATTTACGGAAGAATTGCTAAAGAATGGCTGGAAAAAAAGAAAAAAGTAAATGTAACTTTGGAAAACATAGATTCTCTCATTTGTGCAGACAAAAATCCCAGTATTTCATTAAAAGTGAACACTGAAAAGTCAAAAATAGGAGAAGTAATGGGAATGGGGGTAACTTCGCTGGGAGGAAGAGTTATGCCAATCCAAACGGCTGTTATGCCAGGAGATGGAAAAATTATAATAACTGGAAATCTTTCAGAAGTTATGAAAGAGGGAATAAATGTGGCAATTACATATTTGAGAACAAGAACTGAAGAATATCATCTAAAAAATCCTAACTTTTACAAGGAAAATGATATTCACGTACATTTTAATGAAAATGCCATTCAAAAGGATGGGCCTTCTGCTGGAATCGCTATTACAACATGTATACTTTCAGCGTTAAATCGGGTAGAATTAAGGCAGGATATGGCTTTTACTGGAGAAATTACGATTTTGGGGGAGATATTGCCTGTTGGAGGAGTGGCGAAAAAAATCGAAGGGGCTTATAAATCTGGAATAAGAAAATTCTTTGTTCCAAAAGAAAATGAAGATTGTGTAAATTTTATTAAATAGTGCAAGAACACTCGCGACTTTTAGTCGTGAGATGAATCGCACAAAAATTTTAGTAAGCATATAGGGAAACTTGTATGTAGACACAGAAAGAACTGTGCAACAAAGAAACTGAATTGCTGGGAACTCTTAAAGCTAGTATAACCACAACATAATACCTTCGTTCAAATATGGTATAAGTGTGATGGTGGCGAAAGCAGAAAAAATATACTGGATGGTGCAAGGTTAAATCCTAAACATTATGATAATAGACAATCAGCATCTAAGCCTGAAAAGGAAAGTTCAACGACTATCCCTCGTGAGGGGAGTACAATACAAGCAA
>NZ_DBHIXN010000092.1:0-4558 GCF_057270615.1 Leptotrichia sp. | reverse complement strand
ATCAAAAGCAAGTTTCTTTGATGGAGATGAAATTCCAATATATGATAAAGAAAATTCACAAAAATATATATTCAGTGGAAAAAGAATAAAAAGAGGACTATATCAAACAAGTAAAGGCTATCAATTAAATGCAGATTGTAACGGAGCATTAAATATATTAAGAAAAAGTAAAGTTGTGGACTTAAGCGTCCTATACAATAGAGGTGAGCTGAACACACCTAAAAGAATAAGGGTAGTGTAAAGCTATCAAACTTCTTAGAAAATTTTTAAATAATTTTAAAGATTTTAGAACCCTGCGACTTTAGTCGTGGGAGGTTCAGGATCAGCACATTATTCATGAAAGAATTTTGTATGAAGAATTAAAAGATAAGTTTTATAATAAAAAAATTGAATCACAGCATTTATTGTTACCATTAAAAATGGAAGTTACGCAAATTGAAAAAAATATTATTTTTGAAAATATAAATGTTTTTAATGATTTTGGATTTGATATTGATGAATTTTCAGAAAACGAGATTGTGATTCGTGCTGTACCTGCTTTTGATTTTCGGGATAGTATTGAAAATGTATTTTTACAGCTTTTGCTGGATCTAAAAAATGAAGTTGAAATAAAGGACTTGAGAGAAAACATTATTATTTCAATGTCGTGCAAGGGGGCTGTAAAAGCTGGGCAGAAGCTGGATATGTTTGAAATGCAGAATATGGTACGAAGGATTCATGAAGTGGGAAAATATACATGTCCGCATGGCAGACCAATTATTGTAAAATTGTCTAAAAACGATTTAGATAAAATGTTTGGAAGAAAAAAATAATGGTAAAACTGGGGGAAATTAGTAAAAAAATGAAAAAAACTTTTGACAATAAAGGAAAAATATGATAAGAATTAATATAGTATGTATTGGAAAAGTAAAAGAAAAATATATAAGAGAGGGAATAGCTGAATTTTCAAAGAGGTTATCAAAATATACAAAACTAAAAATTACAGAACTAGCTGAAGAAGATGATAACAAAGGGATTGAAAATGCAATAAATTCTGAAACTGAAAGAATAATAAATGTTATTTCAAAAAAAAATTATTCATATAATATTTTGCTTGATTTAAAAGGAAAAATGTTAACTTCAGAAGAAATGGCTGATAAAATTGAAAAAATTTCAATGACAAATAGTGAAATTAATTTTATAATTGGCGGTTCAAATGGAGTTGACGATAATTTGCGGAAAATTGTAGATTACAGACTGTGTTTTTCAAAAATGACATTTCCACATCAGCTTATGCGGTTAATTTTGTCAGAGCAAATATATAGATGGATTTCAATTAATAATAATATAAAATATCATAAATAATGGAGGGAAGTTATGTATTCTGCTGGGGAAGAATTTGAAAAAACTAATAGCGAAGGGGATGTTGAAGAATATACGTGTCTTTCAAATATTACGGTAGGAGATAAGGAATATTTAGTTTGTGATAGTGAAACTGGGGAAAAGAAAGTTTTTTACTATGACAGTATTGAAGAAGAATTGTATGATTTAGATGAAGATGAGGAAGATCAGGTGCTGGAAATATGGAATGATGAATATTACGGCTCTGACAAGGATTATATGTACTGGAATGAAGATTTTGGGGAATATGATAAAAATGAGAATGTAGATGGAGAGTTTGATGAAAGTAATTTTGATTCATTGAATGCTGATGAAAATGAATTTTTTGATGAAGAAGAAGAAGCAGATGATGAAGATTTATCAGAATTCTTAGATGATTTTTTTGATGATGAAAATGAATAGATTTATTTTATAATTTAAAAATAATATAAAAATCAAAAATAAGGAATATAATGAAAATAAAAATAAAAAGTCTAGATAATTTTAATCAAAATTATGAAAAATTATTTGAGTTGGAAAAAGTATTGGCACAAGAAGAAAAAAAAGAGTACTATTATAGTGATGAATATGGAAATTGTAAAATCATTGATAAAGGTAATTCTGTTGAAATTTATAGATATGGTAAAATCAACTCAAGACAAATTTTTCAAAATAAAAAACATACACCTTTTATTTATATTACAGAAGAATTTAAAGGAAAATACAAAATTTTCACAAAAAAAATTCAAAAAGAAAATGGAAAAATAGTGCTGGAATATGATATAATACATAGTAATGAAGTGATAAATAGTATAAACTTAGAAGTGCAATTTATAGATATGCCAGATGATTAAACAATTTTAGAGATATTTATATTTTATAATATGCTCAAATCTATTAAAAATTATATAAATTTAGGATTTGAGTAAAATAGTCTTAGCTTTTAAGTTCAGTTTTAAATCAGTTTTACTATAAAAAAGCAGAAAGGAAAAAGTGAATGAATAATCAAAACCAGAATGATAATGGTATAATAAAAGAAAAATTAAAAAAAGTAGAAGAATTAAAAGAAATGGGAATTGAGCCTTATGGAAGACATTACGATAAGGTAGATGATATTTCAGAAATTAATAAGTATGATGAAACTTGTGAAAAAGTATTTAAAACAGCGGGAAGAATTGTTGCATTTAGAAGAATGGGTAAAAATGGATTTGGAAAAATTCAAGATCCGACTGGACAAATTCAATATTATGTAAAGAAAGATGAAGTTGGAGAAGACCAATATGAAATTTATAAAAAATTAGGAATGGGAGATTTTATTGGTATTGAAGGAACATTATTTAGAACAAAAACTGGAGAATTGACTTTAAGAGCAAAATCTTTTGAAGTTTTATCAAAAAATGTAAGACCACTACCAGAAAAATTCCACGGATTAACAAATGTTGAAACTAGATATAGACAAAGATATGTTGACTTGGTAATGAATAGAGAAGTTATGGAAACTATGAAAAAAAGATTCCAAGTTATTAGATTTTTTAGAAGTTATTTAGAAAAAAAAGGATTTACGGAAGTTGAAACTCCAATGATGCACCCAATCGCAGGTGGAGCGACTGCAAGACCATTTGTAACACACCATAATGCATTAGATATGGAATTATTTTTAAGAATTGCACCGGAATTATACTTAAAAAGATTGCTAGTTGGTGGATTTGAAAAAGTATTTGAAATTAATAGAAGTTTTAGAAATGAAGGGATTTCTGTAAAACATAATCCTGAATTTACGATGATGGAATTGTACCAAGCGTATGCCGATTTTAATGATATGATGGACTTGACAGAAGATTTAATTTCTAGTTTGACTTTTGAGTTACATGGAAAATATGAAATTGAATATGAAGATAAAACTATTAATTTAGCTAAACCTTGGAGAAGAGTAACAATGAAAGAAGCTGTAAAAGAAGCGACTGGATTTGATTTTGATTCAATTTCAAGCGATGAAGAAGCTGTTGAAAAAGCAAAAGAATTAGGAATACCTTTAGAAAAAGATAAAACTTACACAAAATTTGGAATTTTGAACTTGATGTTTGAAGAAAAAGTTGAAGAAACATTGATTAATCCAACATTCATAACAGAATATCCAAAAGAAATTTCTCCACTTTCAAAAAATCAAAAGGGTGAAACTGAATGGGTTGACAGATTTGAATTGTTTATTTCTGGAAGAGAATTTGCAAACGCATATTCAGAATTGAATGATCCAAGAGACCAAAAAGAAAGATTTGAAGAGCAAGTTAAATTGAAAGAAGCAGGAGATGATGAAGCACAAGGAATGGATTTAGATTACATCAGAGCTTTGGAATACGGAATGCCACCTGCAGGAGGATTAGGAATTGGAATTGATAGGTTAGTTATGTTACAAACTAATTCAGCATCAATCAGAGACGTAATCTTGTTCCCAACATTAAGAAAAGAAGACATCGAATTATAATTTTTTAAATTAATTTATTAATCAAAAAATAAAAGATAATCATGAAATTAGTCTTGGAAATCTAGAAAAATAGGCAATCTCAGAAGTAGAGAATGTCTATTTTTTTATAAAAATTTTAAAAAATGAGAAAAAATTAAAAGTTCTCATTTTTCTTTAATCTTTATATGATACTATTACAATGTAACAAAGGAACGGCAATTACAAATAAAAAATGCAAAGGAGGATTATGGGAAACAAATTCTTAAAAGTAGCATTGTTAAGTTGTTTAGTATTAGGTTCTTTGAGTTTTGCTGGAAGTAAAGATTACAAAAAATCAAATTTCAGTCATAAAAAAGTTCTTATAGAAGATCAAAAATAACCCCAACAAGAGCTAAACAAATAGCATTAGCAAAAGTTCCTGGTGCAACGCTGAGAAATATTAAAGATTTTGATTTTGATGATAATTCTTATGAAGGAGAAATTCATTATAGAGGTTATACCTATGATTTTGAAATCGATGCGTACACTGGAAGAATTATAGATTGGGATGTAGATAGAGATTAGGAAATAAAGAGTTTTATGGAGAAATGGTCGTGCATATGAGGGTAGGAGCTTATATGCAGAAAAAGGAGTAAAGGTCATGTATGCGAGGGTAGGAGCTTGCGTACAAAAAAAGGAAGTTACAAAATTACAAAGGATAGGATTTTTGGTCGAATCCGAATTATGAAGAAAAAAGTT
>NZ_DBHIXN010000091.1:0-4679 GCF_057270615.1 Leptotrichia sp. | reverse complement strand
CAACTAACAAAATATATATAAGAAAACATAGCAAAAATGATGTTCTAAAATATCCCATCAAATTAGAAAGAATTATTCTTGCTATGCCAGATAATAATATAGTAACATTGATTTAAAACTGAACTCAAAACAATGACTACTTTACTCAAACTCTAAGTTTATGTAATAGTTTAATTTTGAACAAATTTACTTTAATCATTTATCTTTGACGGAATAAATTGTTTAAATGTAAATCAAAAATTATATTTTGAGTTTAAAAAAATTATGAATACTTTCTAATTACTAAATCCTATTTGAATAACGAATATATTATAAATCTTTTTAGTAGATTAAACCTAATATTTTCTTTTAGATAATTAAAAATAAATATTTGCTTTTTAAACAGGGAATAGTATTACTATGCAAGATAATAATAACATAAATTTTAAAAAAAAATACTACAAACATTTAATTTTTTTTGAAAAAGTACAAATTCTAAGTATGCCTTAACAAAGGAAAAGCTATACATTTCATAGCTAAGTATTTTGATAAATTTTTTTTACCAAAATTTTATTTTTAATTTTTATTTTTTAAGTTAAGTTATCCTATTTTTAGCTGTATATATTTATATCTTTTCTATGATTTAATATTTTTGAAATTTAATTAAATTTTAATTTATATTTTTTTTATAAATTTAAATTTAAAATTTCCTTGTAAAAAAAGGCTTTTCTTTACTTTTTAGTTTTTTGTTTAATTTTATTTTAATATTTTATAGATGTAAAAAATCCTTTATTATAAGTATATTTTTATGTATTTAACAAAAAATAAATTATACTCTAATAATTTTAGATATACTATGATACAATATCTTAGAATTAATTAATTTAATAAAAATTTTAGGGGTGGAAATAATTTCAATAATAATATTTTATATATAAAAAAATGTAAGGATTTATAGTAAAATTATTTTTAATTTATAATAAGCATTTAAAAATATAAAAATTAAAAATGTTTTATTGAAAATTTTACACTTTTATAAATTACTAAATATTAAAAATTTTAGGAGGAAAAAATGAAAAAAAAATTAGAAGATTTTATCTATTTTACAGATAAAGAAAGTATCGAAAACTTAAACAATGAAATATGTAAAAACTTTCGCTTAAAAAAAGAGGAAATTAAAGATAAAAATATTGAAAAAATTCAGTTTGACAATTTAACATTTGGAATTTATTTTTCTAAAGCCAGTAATAATAAAGAAAAAATACTTGTTTTAAAAAATAAAAAGAAAATAAAATGTGGATATTTTTCTATAAATGGAGTAAAAAAAGAATTTTACACAGATTTATATTTTTTGATTCTGCACCAAAAAGAAAAAGATAAAAATATTATTTTTGAAGAACTTATTGAAAAAATTTTGGGAATTATTAAAATAAAAGAAATAGATTTATAAAAAAAATTTACTTTAAACTACATTTTTAAATAAAAAATTTTTTAGCAAAAAGACAAAATCTTGTATTAAGTCTAAGATAAATAAAATATAATTTCTATTTTTTTATAATTACAAAATTAATAATTTATTTTTATTTAAATATTCTTTAGTTTTATGATTTTATCTTAAAGAATTAAATATAAAATTTTTTTAAAAAATAATTTGATTTTTTTAAAAATAGGGGTATACTCTTATTGTAAAGAATAAAGATGGAGGTATTTATATGAAAGTTTTAGCTATGATTTTAGCTGGTGGAAGAGGTTCAAGACTTGACATTCTATCAGAAAAAAGAGTTAAACCAAGTGTTCCTTTTGCTGGAAAATTTAGAATAATAGATTTTGCACTTAGTAACTGTTCAAATTCAGGTATTTATGATGTTGCATTACTTACACAATATTTGCCATTATCATTAAATGAACATATTGGTTCTGGAAAACCTTGGGATTTTGACAGAAGAGATTCTAGTATTACAATGTTACAACCACATGAAAAACTTGGTGGAAATTCTTGGTATCAAGGAACTGCCGATGCAATTAGACAAAATATTGACTTTATTAAAAGTAAAAATCCTAAATATGTATTAATCTTATCTGGAGATCATATTTATAAAATGGATTACAGATGGATGTTGAAAGAACATGAAGAAAATGATGCTGAATTAACAATTGCTGTACAACCTGTACCTATTGAAGAAGCAAGCAGATTTGGTATTTTTGAAGTTGATAAAGATAAAAAAATATTAAACTTTGAAGAAAAACCTGCAGAACCAAAAAGTAATTTAGCTTCAATGGGAATTTACATTTTTAATACTGATTCTTTGCTAGAATATCTTGAAAAATTAGAAAATAGCGATTTAGATTTTGGAAAACATGTTATTCCTTCAATGATTCAAGAAGATAGAAAAGTTTATGTTCACACTTATGATAGTTACTGGAAAGATGTAGGAACTTATGATTCATATTTGGAAGCAAATTTGGACTTAATCAAAAAATCTGAAGAAGTTGGAATTAATTTGTATGACCAAGGATGGAAAATTTATACAAGAAGTGAAGATTTGGCACCAGTTAGAATTGGAATTACAGGAAGTGTTCAAAATTCATTAATTTGTAATGGATGTAAAATTGAAGGAAGTGTAGAAAATTCAGTATTAGGACCAGGTGTAACAGTTAGAAAAGGAGCAACTGTTAGAAATAGTATTATTTTTTCTGGGACTTATATAGATGAAAATTCTCATTTAGATACAGTTATTGCTGACAAAAAAGTATACATTGGTAAAAATTCATTTATTGGAAATGGAAATGCAAATATTCCTAACAAAGAACGTCCAGATTTGTTATCTTCAGGAATTACAGTTATCGGAAAAGATGTAGCTATACCTGATGGATCAATTGTTGGTAAAAATGTAAGAATTTTCGCTGGTGTAAAAGTAAATGAAAACAATAGATTAATTGAACCAGGAGATACTGTTAAATGGTAATCTATTAAATATAAAAATTTTTAAAATAAGGAGTGATTAATTTGAAAATTGTATATTTGGCATCTGAAGTGGCTCCGTTTTATAAATCTGGTGGATTAGCCGATGTTCTTGGTGCATTACCTAAAAAAATGCAGGAATTAGGACATGAAGTTTCCATAATAATGCCTAAATATGACGTAATACCATTAAAATACCTTGAAAAACTAGAATGGGTTGCAAGACTTGAGAGTCACGGAGATATATTTAATTTGGTAAAATATCCTGATGATAAAATAAATTATTACTTTATTGAAAATAAAGCATTATATGAAAGAGGACATGTTTATGGAGATTTTGACGAAGATGTTCAATATGCGATGTTTTCAGAATTGGCACTCAGATTCTTAAAGGAAATTAATTTACAAGCAGATATTTTACATTGTAATGACTGGCAAACAGGTCCAATTCCATATTTTTTAAATGTCAGATATAACTATGATCCTTTTTATTGGGATATGAGAACAGTTTATTCAATTCATAATTTAATGTATCAGGGTAAATTCTCTAAATATTCATTTGAAAGAATGGGATATTACATGGATGACAGAAATGATTTAAACTTCATGGAAATTGGTATTGGATATGGAGACGTTGTAAATACAGTAAGTCCGACTTATGCTGAAGAAATAAAATATGCATATTTTGGTGAAGGACTTGAATGGATTACAAATAGAAAATATATTCATGGTATTTTAAATGGAATAGACACAAATGTATTTAACCCTAAAACAACAAAAGGAATAATTCATTTTGATAAAAATTCTTTAGATAAAAAAAGAGAAAATAAATACTTACTTCAAGAAAAATTAGGATTACCAAAATCAGATGTTGCTTTGATTTCAATAGTCTCAAGACTTGTTGAAGGAAAGGGACTAGATTTAGTATCTGCAGCACTTGAAAATTTATTGCAATATGATGCTGTTCAAATTGTGATTTTAGGAAGCGGAGATAAATTTTATGAAGACTATTATAACTATTTAACATGGAAATATCCTGATAAATTTAAAGTTTACCTTGGATATAACGGACAACTTGCAAATGAAATTTATGCTGGAAGTGATATGTTCTTAATGCCTTCAAGATATGAACCTTGTGGACTAAGTCAAATGATTGCAATGAGATTTGGAACTATCCCTATTGTAAGAGAAACTGGTGGACTAAAAGATTCAGTTAAACCTTATAATATTTTTACAGATGAAGGAAATGGATTCTCATTTACAAATTTTAATGCGGATGATATGTTATTTACAATAAAAGTTGCAGAAGGAATTTATTATGATAAACCTGATATTTGGGAAAAATTAGTTAAAAGAAATATGGATTTAGATTTTTCTTGGGATAGATCTGCAAAAGAATATGAAAAACTTTATGAATTAGCTAAATCTTATTAATTATAAAAAATTTAATTTATACAAAAAATGGAGTAAAACAATCTTGTTAAACTCCATTTTTATTTTATAATACTAGACATTTGTTGTTACATCATCAATATTTAAACTTGTTATACCTTCAAACACTAATCTTACTGTCATATTGAAATTTTTTATTTTTATTTACTAAACTAATACTATTTCCTGTTTAAAAAGCGAATATTTATTTTAATTATTTGAAAGTAAGTATTTAGTGCAAATTCCATTTAAAAAAAAATTAATTTTATACATAAAAAAATGGCGTCCCCGGTTGGACTCGAACCAA
>NZ_DBHIXN010000090.1:0-4774 GCF_057270615.1 Leptotrichia sp. | reverse complement strand
TTGTTAATTAAAAATTTGATTAAATTTATTTGCCCCTATATTTTTTACTCTGTCTATTTTATACTTTTTAGTAAATTTATTATAAAATTTTTTTATGAAATTTAATCTGTCAATTGGAAATGGTTATTTATTTAGTCATTTAAAAATTGTCATAAATAGCTTATTTATAATACTTTTTTGATTTTAGCTGAATTTTTTTAAAAAAATGAAAAAATTTTTAAAAAAAGGGTTGACAAATTTTAAAAAATGTAATATTATATATTTGTAATTAGCACTAAAGGTTATAGAGTGCTAACAAAAATAAGGAAGGTGCCGAGATGAATGATAGGGAGCAATTAATTTTAAAGGCTATTATCAAACATTATCTGGAATTTGGTGAGAGTGTGGGATCACGGACACTTGAGAAGAAGTATAATATTGGAGTGTCTTCAGCCACTATCCGAAATACAATGGCAGATTTGGAAGATAAGGGGCTAATTGCAAAAACACATACATCTTCTGGACGTATTCCAACAAGTGAAGGATATAAGTTGTATGTTGATGAACTTTTGAAAATTAGAGATATTTCTAAAGAAGAAAAAGCAAAAGTCATGCAGGCATACAATAAAAGGATGAATCAAATTGATATGATATTTGAGGAGACATCCAGGTTATTATCAAAAATTAGTCAATATGCTGGAGTTGTTTTAGAGCCAGCATTTACGCAGGAAGGTGTAAAAAAAGTAAAACTGGTACATATTAATGATACGACTGTACTTGCTGTAGTTGTAATGAATTCGTTTCTTACAAAAAATTTGAATATCTTTTTGGAAAATCCAGTAACAGAAAGTGAAGTTGAAAAAATAAATAATTTCTTAAATGAAAAAATTTCAAATAGTCAATATTTTACATTATCAAACTTAAAAGATTTTTTCACAAATACAAATTTATTTTCACAAAGTGATTTTCAAGATAATGGGATTTCTGATGAGGGAAAGTTATTTTTTGAAGGCGGAACGAATCTTATTGAAAACAATACATCTGATATTGTGAATATTATAAATCGTGTAAAACTGTTTAATAATCCAAACGATTTACGAAATGTATTTTCACAGTTTTTGCAAATGAAAGAATTTAAAGATGGAGAAGTGAATGTAATTTTTGGAGAAGATTTGAAAATTGCAGGACTTGAAGACTTTTCGTTTGTGTTCTCGGTTTATACATTAAATAATGCAAGAGGAATTATTGGTGTAATTGGACCAAAGCGAATGGAATATTCAAAAACAGTTGGATTAGTTGAATATGTGTCAGAAGAAGTAAATCAGTTATTGAATCAAAAAAACAAATAATAAGGAGGCGGGGTTTTTAAATGTCTGAGAAAGATTTAGAAAAAGAAGAAAAAATTAAAGAATCAAAAGAGGAAGCAGATAAAGAAGCAAAAGCTGATGACTCTAAAAAAGAAGTAAAAGAAGAAACACCTGAAGAAGTAATTGCAAAACTTGAAAAGGACTTGGAAGAATGGAAAAGTTCTTATACAAGAAAATTAGCTGAGTTTCAAAACTTCACAAAAAGAAAAGAAAATGAAGTTGCTGAAATGAGAAAATATGCTTCTGAAGGTATTGTTACAAAATTATTAGATAATATTGATAATTTAGAAAGAGCTGAGCAAGCTTCTGCTGAAACTAAAAACTTTGACGCATTGGTTGAAGGAGTTAATATGATTTTGAGAAATCTGAGAAATCTTTTGACTGAAGAAGGTGTTGAAGAATTGGAAGCAGCAGAAGGTGTGAAGTTTAATCCTTATGAACATCAAGCGATGATGACTGAAAATGTGGAAAATTTAGACAATGATGTTATTGTGAAAGTGTTTCAAAAAGGATATAAGTTGAAAGGGAAAGTTATAAGACCAGCAATGGTAACAGTTAATAAAAAGTAATTTTGTAAAAGTTATAATTTGAAAATTCAAAAAAATAGATTTAAAATTGGATTTGAAATAATACTTTTATAAAAAATTAAATAAATTGAAAATTAAGGAGAATGATATATATGAGTAAAATAATAGGAATAGATTTAGGGACAACAAACAGCTGTGTGGCAGTTATGGAAGGTGGAAACTTTGCGATAATACCGAATAGTGATGGAGGAAGAACTACACCTTCAGTAGTAAATATTAAAGATAATGGAGAAATTATTGTAGGAGAAATTGCTAAAAGACAAGCGATTACAAATCCTGATTCAACAGTAATTTCAATAAAAACACAAATGGGATCAGACTATAAAGTAAATATTCATGGAAAAGACTATACACCACAAGAAATTTCAGCAATGATTTTGAAAAAATTGAAAAAAGATGCAGAAAGTTATTTAGGAGAAACTGTAACAGAAGCAGTTATTACTGTACCAGCTTACTTTACTGATGCTCAAAGACAAGCGACTAAAGATGCTGGAGAAATTGCAGGACTGAAAGTCCAAAGAATTATTAATGAACCAACAGCAGCAGCATTATCTTATGGATTAGATAAGAAAAAAGAAGAAAAAGTGTTAGTGTTTGACTTAGGTGGAGGTACATTTGACGTATCAGTACTAGAAATTGGAGATGGAGTAGTAGAAGTTATTTCAACTTCAGGAAACAACCACTTAGGTGGAGACAACTTTGACCAAAAAATTATTGACTGGTTGGCTGATGAATTTAAAAAAGAAACTGGAATTGATTTAAGAAATGATAAAATGGCAATTCAAAGATTGAAAGATGCAGCAGAAGATGCTAAGAAAAAATTGTCAACTACATTAGAAACACAAATTTCATTACCATTCATCACAATGGATGCAAGTGGACCAAAACATTTGGAAAAGAAATTAACTAGAGCAGCATTTGATGAATTGACAAAAGACTTGGTTGAAGCAACTAAAGGGCCTGTTAAACAAGCGTTAGAAGATGCAAACTTAGATCCAAGTGGAATTGATGAAATCTTATTAGTTGGTGGATCAACAAGAATCCCGGCAGTTCAAGAATGGGTTAAATCATTCTTTGGAAAAGAACCTAATAAATCAATTAACCCTGATGAAGTTGTAGCAGCAGGAGCAGCTATTCAAGGTGGAGTATTAATGGGAGATGTTAAAGACGTATTGTTATTAGATGTAACTCCATTGTCATTAGGAATTGAAACAATGGGTGGTGTATTTACTAAGATTATTGATAGAAATACTACTGTGCCAGTTAAAAAATCACAAGTATTCTCAACAGCAGCAGATAATCAACCGGCAGTATCAATCGTTGTATTGCAAGGGGAAAGAGCTAGAGCAGCTGATAACCATAAATTAGGAGAATTTAACTTAAACGACATCCCACCTGCACCAAGAGGAGTACCTCAAATCGAAGTAACATTTGATATTGATGCAAACGGTATCGTGCATGTATCAGCTAAAGATTTAGGAACAGGAAAAGAAAATACAGTAACAATTTCTGGAAGTTCTAACTTGTCTAAAGATGATATTGAAAAAATGAAAAAAGACGCTGAAGCAAATGAAGCTGAAGATGCTAAATTTAAAGAATTGGTAGAAGCTAGAAACCAAGCTGACCAATTAGTAATTGCAACTGAAAAAACTATAAAAGAAAACGAAGCTAAATTGCAAGGAACTGAAAAAGAAGATATCGAAAAAGCAATTGAAGAATTGAAAAAAGTAAAAGATGGTGACGATATAGAAGCAATTAGAAAAGGAATTGAAGAGTTATCGAAAGTTTCTCAAGGATTTGCAACTAGAATGTACCAAGAAGCAGCAGCGGCTCAACAAGGAGCACAAGGTGGAACTGAAGAAAATGCAGATAATGGTTCTTCTAAAGATGATGTTCAAGATGCAGAAATTGTTGACTAAAAAGATAATATGAATTAAGGTAAAAATGAAGAAGGGGAGTCAGTTCTCCTTCTTTGTATAAAATAAATAATCGAGAAAAGGATGTGTTAAAGATGGAAAGTACAGTAAGAACTTTAAAATGTGGAAATGTTGAAATTGCAGTTGCTGATAGAGGGGCTGAATTGAGAAGTTACAAGGTAGATGGAGAAGAATTTATATGGGATAGAAATCCTGAAATTTGGGCTGCTAGCTCACCTGTGTTATTTCCGTTTGTAGGTAGCATAAAAAACGGAGTATACAATTACAAAGGGAAAGATTATGAAATCACTACACGACATGGATTTGCAAGAACAGAAGATTTTGATTTTGTTGAAAAAACTGAAAATTCTTTGAAATTTAGATTTTCTTCAAATAATGAAACTTTAAAAAAATATCCGTTTGAATTTGATTTGTTTTTAACTTATACAGTTAATGACGGTGTTTTAGAAATTGGATATGATGTTGTAAATAAAAATAATTTTGAGATGTATTTTTCACTTGGAACACATCCTGCATTTGCACTTAATGTGAATGACAATCTAAAATTAGATGACTATTATTTGGAATTTGAAAAAAATGAAACTTCGCAAAAATATAAACTTACTAATAATGGACTAGTTTTTGATGAAAAAGTTGATTATTTAAATAATACTAATAAGATTCAAATTACTGAAAATGTATTTGATGATGATGCAATAGTGTTTGAAGGTTTAAAATCAGAAAAAGTTACAATAAAAAATAATAAAAATTCTAAAGAATTAAGCGTTGAATATAAAGGATTCCCATATATTGCATTTTGGAGTAAGCCAAAAGCTCCGTATGTATGTATAGAACCTTGGTATGGAATTTCAGATTTTGAAAACTGTACAGGAAAATTGGAAGAAAAAAAAGGAATATTGAAATT
>NZ_DBHIXN010000089.1:0-4848 GCF_057270615.1 Leptotrichia sp. | reverse complement strand
AATCATTTCGGGACTGTTCCACATATTTTCGCATTCAATAAAATATTTTCTTATTACCTTCCCTTTTTCATTGTTCTCAATCATAGCCAGTTCTTTTGCCATATTTATTTTCAAAAGATGATCCGTATACTCACTTGCATTCCCTTGAGCTGTTACTTTTTTTTGAGTAATAGCTACAAAGTCAATATTTTCAGTAAATCCATACTCCTTAACTCTTTTATTTATCCAGTCGTTGTATCTAGTTTTCACTTCTAGAAATTTATGCAATTCCCTACCACTTACAACTTGTTCATTATTTTCATTTATCTCAATTTTTATCAATTCATTCATCAACATTCCTCCTAATTTTTTCTTATGCACTTTAACTTGTACATGCACAAGTTAATAACTTTCTTTCGTTCTCTCGTTCATATTTTTTAACCATTTTTCGTGATGTATTTTTAAAAATTCTTCTTCGGTTGCTCCTAAACGCTCTGCAACAAGCAATATGATTGAAAAATGTTCATCAGTGTTGTATAAAGCTGTTAAAAAATCAAGTAATTTTGTAAAGCTGCAACTTTCTTGTGTAAAAAGTTCTTTCTTGAATCTAATGTCCTTGTTTTTTATTCTGCTATTAAAACTATCGTTATTTACATAACTCAAAGAAAAATGTAACATATCTGACAACTCTTCCAATGCCCTTTGTTTATTAATTTCTTTAGTGCTATTCTTCCAGTAGTTCCAATCACTTTTTACTTCCTGTAAAAATTCTCCTAGCTCTGTATGATAAGCTAGTCTTATTAATTCAAGTTCACGTTTTCTAAGTGTTTTCTTCTTATCAAACTTCTCATCCAGCGTTGCCTGTCTTTTCAGTAATTCCTCTATATCAAACTTTTTTAATGCTTCCATCACTCTTCCAGTTCCTTTCTTATTTTTGTTAAATTTATAATGTTTGTTATTATTATTTCTCGTTCTTTTTCTAAATTAAAATTTGTTCTCACACTTTTGATAAAAAAATCCACTAATTCACCTTCTGTATAATTTCCTTTTTCTAGAACAGCTGCACAATGTCCAGAATCTATGTTATTAAATTTATCCATAGACTTAAATGATATAAGATATGTTATTTCATTCATTTTCTAATTCCTCCACTTCTATTTCCACTTTATCAAATCCACAGCCAACCAACTTTTTAACATTTAGTTCTTCTATTTGTGAATCATCTTCATAAACAATTTCAGTCATCGAATCCAGGATCGCTTTATTGTAGTTATCTATATCCCTTTTTCTTTTATCTTTGAAATAAAGCCGTATATGGACTTTTAAACCACTAGTCAAAGGTTCATACCTAAATTGCTTTTTTAGCTCATCACAGGCTAAATTTTCAAAGATTTTGCCCCTTTTAGACTTGTATCTTCCACTCGGTTTATTTATCCATAATGAATTTACGGATGGTGGCATTGTGGATAATTCCAGCTTAATCACTATAAATCACCTCATGCACCTTCAAAATTCTTAAAGGTTCTTCAATTTTCCAACCTTTTTTATTTTCAAAATCTATCACTATTACTTTTGCTTTTACATTTTCTTTTAGCATTTATTCCTCCGTGTCTTATTTTTTTCAATTCATTTCTCAAATGCTCAACAAAAAAATCAATTTCAAAATCTGTTATATTTACAAGTTTTTCTTCAATTTTTTTCGCTGTTTCAAAACTAATTTGCTTCGCCAATTCCAATTCTTTTGTCATTTCTATTTATTCCTTTCTATTCTTTTAGTGTTATTCTTATTATTCTTCCTTGATTTCTATTTTTGAAAGTATTTTCAATAATTTTTCCAGTTCATAATTTCTGAAAGCATAATTCAAATAATCAACTGGATTTCTGTAATGATGTCTGTTGCATTCTATATGCTCCCTGCAGGCTTTCTCTGTCAAAAAAGCATTGCTGTAAACATATTCAAAATCTCCATTCACACAGCTAAGTCCAATATTTCTGTTTTCTAAATCTTCCAAAGAAATATTCCCTATTTCCTCTAATGTTTCAACATCGTCATCATCCGTATATTCTCTTAAAATAGACTTCAGCTCTTCCACACCTTCTTGAGTCCATTCAAAAATTCCCAATACCTCGCCTTCATATTCTGCCCGAAAATAATCCCCTTCATTTGCATCTGCTTTAAACTTTTCATGCCTAACTTGATAAAACCTAGGATTAGCAGTCATTCTGCTGCTTTGTGTATTTAATTCGTGTTTCAAGTTACTTAAAAACTTTATTTCATCTGCTGTTAAATTATTTATTATCATTTCATTTCCTCCTGATTTTATATACTTTGTTTATTTTTTTTCATCTTAATTTTCAAAATCTTATCAATCCGTTCAATCTCTTTCCTGTTTTCATCAATCTGTGTTCCATTTGCTTTTATTTCTTCTGCTATTTCTGTCATTTTCCTGTTTAGTTATCTTATTCACTTCTCTTAAGCTGTCGTTCTCGACGCTTAGCCTGTCTTTTTCTCTTTTTAAATTTTGCATTTATCCTCCTAATACAATTCCTCAAAGTCTTTTTTGTATAAATCTTTTCTTCGGCTTTCCCAGCTAAAAATATATGTTTTACATTTGCTGCGGATTCTGTCTAATAATTTATCACTGCCGTTTATGTTAAAAAAACTTGATAATTGCTTAGCATCTAAATTTGTGTTTATTATCAAAGGCTTGTTATTTTCGTAAATAAAATTAAGAATCATAAACATTTTTTCTTTTCCCCAGTCGCTTAAAAATTCATTTCCCAGGTCATCAAAAATTATCAATTCCGCTTTGGATAATCTGCTGAATAAAAAATCATCATTCTCATTTTCAAAACTTTTATAGCTTTTTCTGATTTCTTCTAGCAAATCAGATAGAGTTGTCTTGTAAACAAGATATTTTTGATTCAAAGCATTTATTATGCAGGTTGTATAATAAGTTTTGCCAGTTCCAGGATTGCCGCTCATTAATATTCCAAGCCCTTTTTGTTTGATTATTTCAAAGTTTTTGCAATACCTCTCAAATGACTTTTTAAATTCCATTTCCTTGGTTGATTTGACTTCTGCATTCTCAAATCTTTTATGCCAATCCTGTTCCGTTAATTTTGATAAACCCATATATTTTTTAATATCTTGCTCTTTAAAAATACTAGCTGATACACTTGGAGCACTAATTCCAGTCATCGAATCCCTTTGAGTAGTCTGGCTTATAATCATTGTGCTTGTCAAACCCCTTTTTCTCGACATTTTCTGTATAGCTTCTCTTATTCCCTGTGTTTCCATTTTTATTTCCTCCTAAATTATTTTTATAGTTTTCTATCCATTCAGGTTCTAACCCTGTCCATTCTCTTTCTTTTGCAATTTCTATTGCCTCTGCAAGTTCAATTTCACTAGGAAAATCTTTCAAAATCTTTTTTAGAGGCCTTAATGTTTTTATATTTTTACGTATTTCTTTACGATATTTTATATATTCAAAAATTAGAGTTTTGTATTTTTCTGTTTTTTCCAATGAATTTACAAAACATTCCAAATTATTAAATTTTTCTTTTTTATATTTTTCTTTATGGGTATTGTTGATTGGGTATTGTTCTATGGGTATTGTTAGAGTGTCGTTTTTGTCACTATTGGAAGTGACATCAGTGTCATCTAGGGAAGTGACATTGTTGTCACTATCATTTTTGTCATTATCTAATTTGTCACTATTAAGAGCAACATTTTTTAAATAGTAAACATTAGTTTGATTAAATCTTCTTTTCTTTTCAATTAGCCCTTTTTCTTCTAACTTTTTGATGTATCTAATAACAGTTCTTTTATTTTTCCCTATACTTTCAGATAATTTTTCTATGCTTGGAAAACATTTCCCATCTTTATCTGTAAATCTAGCCAGTATCATATACATTGCCTTTTCTTCAAAGGACAAATCCGTTCTGTCAATCAATTCGTTTTCTATCCAAAACCAGCCTCTTTGTCTTATATCTCTCATTTTTTCCTTTCCTCCACCTACATCTTGTGTTTTTCAACAGCTTGTGCTATAATAAACACAAGATATAGTATTTCATATTTTTTTTAGCACTCTTCGGAGTGCTTTTTATTTTATTTTTTTAATCCTTTGAACTCATTCTCTATCATTTTTTCTATTATATAAAACTCATCTTCAGTTACACCTTCATCTTCAATTATCTTCAAAACTTTTAGACTTATATCATATATTCTTTTTATATTTTTTCCTGGTTCAGTATATAATTGTTGTATTCTTGGATTCGATGGCTTAGAAGTTGCTGGCTTAGGATTTGTACCTCTCATTTGCATTTTTTTACCTCCTTTTTTGTGCTATAATATTAACAAAAACAAAGGAGGACTATTATGAACTCTATTGATTTGAAAATATTAAAATATATTTCTGAAAAGAAAAAAGTTAGTTATAACAATTTATTAAAACGATTCAATTATCACTCAAGAGATGTTTTAGATATAAGGATCAATAATATTCTTGAATATGTCTCAAATTATTACGACAATAACATTAATGACGATATTATTGAAATTAATCCTAACGGCATCACTTTCCTTGAAGATTTTAAACTTGAACGCAAAAATAAATTTATTACTGAACTTAAAATCTTTTCACTTAAAATTTTAACTTCTATTTTTGTTCCAATAATAACAAGTATTTTAACAACGATTGTCATATGGTATCTAATAAACCATTGGAAATGGTTCGCTTTGATTTTTAAAGCTACTAACTAAAATATCTAGCCAAAATATACAATGTTATTATTGATGTTGCTACTGATAAAATTATTTGTAGCAATATTTTTTTCCAGTTCATTTATCTCACCTCCCTTATTTCG
>NZ_DBHIXN010000088.1:0-5012 GCF_057270615.1 Leptotrichia sp. | reverse complement strand
TTTTAAAAATAGATAAGTGGTTTCCGTCATCGAAAACTTGCAGTAAATGTGGAAACGTTAAAGAGGAACTGAAATTATCAGAAAGAAGTTATAAATGTGAGTGCTGTGGAATTGAAATTGATAGAGATTACAATGCGGCACTGAATATAAGAGATGTTGGAAAAGAAATGTTGAAATATTAGGAAATAAAAAACAGGGCAGGGACTGTCCGAAGAGCTTGGTAAATATATTTGGCTAGCAAAAGCAAGTACTTCCCAAGAAGCTCCCGCTTCTAAAAGCGGGAGTAGTTCACTGGTAGGAAAAATTGTTAGATGTTTGACTCAGTATTATGATGCAAAATTACAGAGAATTTCTATTAAATCAAGACCAGCATTAGTATTAAAAAGTCCTGAAAATGATGATTATGTAGTTTTGCCTATTTCAACAATTCCAAATAGAATAAATATAAATTCAACATATGATGTTGAGATAGATCCTGAAAAGTTTTCTAAAATAAATTTGACAAGAATATCTTATATTAGAACTCACAGAATGGTTTCAATACCGATACAACAAATAGATTCAAGCATTATAATAGGTGATTTAAAATCAGATTATGAAGAACTATATTTAGAAATAATAAAAAAAGTAGAACAATTTCATAATGAAATAATGGAAGGATTGCTGGAATAGAAAATATAATAAAAGAATCATGGTTGAGAAATTAACTGTGATTTTTTTGTTATAAAAATTTTCAATTGCATTGTCTTTTGAAGTCATTTATGATAAAATAAATATATGGTAAATATAGTAAAATCACTTTAAAAATGAGCTCAAATAAATAAAATTTGAGAAGTTGAAGGCTCTTGAATTTATGAGAGCTTTTTTCTTATTTGTTTTTTTGTATTTTATGGATAAAAAGTAAAGGGAATAGGTGTAAGATGGGAAAATTAATAATTGTAGAAGGAACGGATGGAAGTGGGAAGCAGACACAGACAGAATTGCTGTGTAAAAAATTGAAGGAAATAAAGGGAGAAGGGAAAGTAAAAAAAATATCTTTTCCAAATTATGAAAGCAGGGCTTCAGAACCTGTAAAAATGTATCTTGCAGGTGAATTTGGAGAAACTGCGGAAAGCGTTAATGCCTATGCGGCTTCTGTGCTTTATTCGGTTGACAGGTTTGCTTCGTATAAGAGTGAATGGGAAAAGTTTTATGAAGATGGAGGGATTGTGATTAGTGATAGATATACAATTTCAAATATGATTCATCAAGTTCCAAAAATTCATGATAAGATTGAAAAGGAAAAATATTTAGATTGGCTTATAGATTTAGAGTGGGTAAAAATTGGGATACCAAAGCCAGATGTTGTGTTTTTTTTGGATATTCCTTTTGAAATCAGTCAGAAACTTATGAAGGATCGGGAAAATAAAATAACTGGGAAGAAAGAAAAGGATATTCATGAAAAGGATAAGAATTATTTAAAAAATGCCTATGAAGTGGCGAAAGATCTTTCGGTAAAATATGGATGGAATGTAATTTCTTGTGTAAATGAAGATAAATTGAGGAAAATAGAAGATATAAATAATGAGATGATGGAAATAATATTGAAAAATATTTAAAGATATATGGTTTTTAATTTTATTAAAAAATATTTTTAAAATAAACAAAAACATATAAAAAGCAATTAAATTATGGTATAATAATATTTGAAGCGAAAATGTTAAAATAAGGAGAGGGTGTAATGGCTAGAAAAAAGGCAGAAGAAAAAGATGACAAAGGATTAAGTGAAAGAGAAAAAATGCTTAATTTGGCACTAAAACAAATAGAGAAAGATTATGGCGAAGGTGCTATAATGAAGCTTGGTGAAAATCAGAAAATGAATATTAGAGCTATTTCTACGGGAAGTCTGAATTTGGATATAGCACTTGGGATTGGAGGAGTTCCGAGAGGGAGGATTGTTGAAATTTATGGAGCTGAGTCTTCGGGGAAAACGACTCTTGCACTTCATATTATTGCGGAAGCTCAAAAGGCTGGAGGAACCGTGGCATTTATAGATGCGGAACATGCTCTTGATCCAGTTTATGCAAAGGCTCTTGGAGTAAATATTGATGAACTTTTAATTTCACAGCCTGATACTGGGGAGCAGGCACTTGAGATTTCAGACATGCTTGTCAGAAGTGGTGCAATGGATGTAATTGTAGTGGATTCGGTTGCGGCACTTGTTCCAAAAGCTGAAATTGAAGGGGAAATGGGAGATCAGCAAATGGGACTTCAGGCAAGGCTTATGTCAAAAGCACTTAGAAAATTGACAGGAAGCATTGCAAAATCTGATACTGTAATGATTTTTATTAATCAAATAAGAGAAAAAATCGGAGGGTTTTCATTTACTCCAGGTCCGCAAACTACAACTTCAGGAGGACGTGCATTAAAATTCTTTTCAACAGTTAGAATGGAAGTGAAAAGAGTAGGTTCTGTGAAGCAAGGAGATGACGTTATTGGAAATGAAGTTCTGGTAAAAGTTACAAAAAATAAAGTCGCTCCGCCATTTAAAGAAGCTAGATTTAATGTTATGTATGGACAGGGAATTTCTAGAATTGGAGAAGTACTGGATGCAGCGATAAATTTAGGAATCGCTTCAAAGGCTGGAGCTTGGTTTAGCTATGGAGAAGAACGATTGGGACAAGGTCGTGTAAATGTGGAAAATATGCTAAAAGAAAATAAAGAACTATACGGAAGATTAGAAAAAGATGTATTAGAAGCTATTCGTCCAAAACAAGAAGAAGTTAAACAGGAAAATCCAGAAAATGATCAAACTCAAAATGACGGAAATGGCGAAATAGAAGGCAATGAAAATTAATAAAATTTATCGGAATAAAATGTATCTTGATACAGGAGAAATTATGGATATAAGCCCGCTTATCAGGCAAAGATATGATTTGAAGATAAATGATAATATTGAGAGGTTTTATGATGAGATTTCTTATGAAGCCTCTCTTGAAAAAGGGATTTTTTTAATTTCATTAAAGGATAGGACAAAAAAGGAAGTACGGTTAAAATTAGAGGAAAAGTATCAAAATAAAGCAGCTGTTTTACGAGCAACAGAAAAACTGGAAGAGCTTGGATATTTAAATGATTTAAATTATGCAATGTCATATATTGAAAGTAAAACGTATGGCAAAAATCGTGTTTCGTATAATCTTTTTCAAAAGGGAGTCACAAAAGATGTAGTTGAAAAGGCATATTTGGCTTTAGATGAGGAAAATGAAGAAAATGTTGAAGATGTAAAATTAGAAAAACTCATTCAAAAAAAAGGTGAAAAAGTCAATATAAATAACGAGCGGGATGAAAAAAAAATAAAGGAAGAGCAAAAGCTTATACAGTATCTGGCAAGGCAAGGATTTTCTCTTGATAAAATTTTTAAAAAAGTGAAGGAATATAAGGAAAATTATAAATAATGAATCGTGTTTATAAAAATAAAAAATAATAGCAAAGGAGGAAACTAATATGAGAACTGTATTTTACCATCTTGTGCTTGTAGGTACTTTTATTTATGGAAGTATTTTTCATATTTGGTATCTAATATTTAATAGAGGTGAAAAAAGATACAGATATGTGTGTAGAGTAGCAAAAAATTGGGGGAAAAATTTAATATGGGGATCTGGAAGTAAAGTAACTGTTGTTTACAAAAATGGAAGTGAAGAAGAAGTAAATAAAATAAAAGAAAACGATGAAGCAGTTATATTAATTTCCAATCACCAGAGTAATATTGATATTCCAGCATTACTTGGATATTTGCCACTTAATTTTTCGTTTATTGCGAAAAAAGAAATGAAAAAATGGCCTGCTATTGGGCGTTGGATGCGTTCTTTTGACTGTATTTTTTTGGATAGAAAAAATGCTAGACAAGGAATGAAAGATATGAAGGATGCGATAAGTAAAATAAAAAAAGGACATTCTTATGTAATTTTTCCTGAAGGAAGCAGAAGTAAGGATGGAACAATTGGAGAATTTAAAAAGGGAAGCTTTAAACTTGCGACTGATACAAATGCTAGAATTTTGCCGATTACGATAGTGGGAACTTATGAGGTACAAAGCCGTAAAAGTTTGAAAATAACGCCAAACAAAAATATAAAAATTATTGTGGATAAACCAGTTGAATTAAAAAATATGTCAAGGGAAGAAAAAAAAGACGTGCATAATGTTGTAAATAAAATTATAAAGGATAATTATAAAGAAGAAAAAAATATTTAGTAAGGTCTAATTGAGATTTTGAAGAAAGGAAAGCTATGAAAGTGTTTTTGGCAACTAAAAATAAGGGAAAAATAAAGGATTTTGCAAAACTGACGGAAGGGATGGATTTGGAAGTTGTAACGATTTTGGATGGGATGGATATTCCTGATGTTGTAGAAGATGGAAAGACTTTTGAAGAAAATTCTAGGAAGAAGGCAAAGGAAATAGCTGATTATACTGGAATTGTGACAATTTCTGATGATTCAGGGCTTTGTGTTGATAGTTTGGATGGAGGGCCTGGTGTTTATTCGGCAAGGTTTGCTGGGGAAAATGCAAGTGATAGAGATAGAAATGAAAAATTGCTTGAAGTAATGAAGGATGTAAAAAAAGAAGATAGGCAAGCACATTTTGTATCTGTTGTGAGTATTGCGTTTCCAAATGGAGAAATCCATTCGTTTCGTGGTGAAGTAAATGGAGAAATCTTATTTGAATTGAGAGGAAGCAATGGATTTGGATATAACCCGTTATTTTATTCTTATGAATTAAAAAAATCATTTGGAGAAGCTGATGACGAGGAAAGAAAAAGAGTTAGTCACAGAGCTAGAGCATTTAGAAAATTGATTGATTCAGGACTTCTTAAAGAAAAATAATATTTTTATGTCATATTTTATGTTTAAATAGTAATTTTACAAGAATATAATAGATAAAATATTATTTCTATTTTCTAAATGGAATTTAGTATAAACTTATTTAACAAAAAGATAGCAAGAAGTCGTAGGCTTTCTATAAGTGGGAGATGAATT